>NZ_JBSFUO010000029.1:0-71944 GCF_053591835.1 Streptomyces sp. NPDC002911
CCCAAGTACAACGAGTACAAGAAGGCCGACAGCGAGTCCCTGCTGGAGACCACCGGCAAGGAGCTCCGCAAGCTCATGAGCTGGGTCGACAACGAGGACGCCTGAGTTCTCGCCGGGGGGCAGGTCCGTACGCCCTGCCCCCCGGCGCAGGCCGGCCTCACACCCCGTGTCACTGCGGGGAAAGGCGGGTGGCAGGAAGGCGGACCGCACGTCTGTGCAGGCCGTCCACCCCGTGCGGGTGATCCTTCCACCGGGGCGCAGTCCGTGCCCGGCCGCATGACTACACTTCTCAACACATACACGCGTCAGGGCCCACAGTGTCGTGCGTCTTCCACGCGGCTAGCCCCTCCACGCCTGCGGCCGTCGGGACGGCCGTCCGCACTGGACTTGTGAGGACACACGTGAGCTCGAAACCTGTCGTACTCATCGCCGAAGAGCTGTCGCCCGCCACGGTTGACGCTCTGGGCCCGGATTTCGAGATCCGGCATTGCAACGGCGCGGACCGCGCCGAACTCCTCCCCGCGATCTCCGACGTCGACGCGATCCTGGTGCGCTCCGCCACCAAGGTCGATGCCGAGGCCATCGCCGCGGCGAAGCAGCTCAAGGTCGTCGCCCGCGCAGGCGTCGGTCTGGACAACGTCGACGTCTCCTCGGCCACCAAGGCCGGCGTGATGGTCGTCAACGCGCCGACGTCCAACATCGTCACCGCCGCCGAGCTGGCCTGTGGTCTGCTCGTCGCCACCGCGCGCAACATCCCGCAGGCCAACACCGCGCTGAAGAACGGCGAGTGGAAGCGCTCCAAGTACACGGGTGTGGAGCTCAGCGAGAAGACCCTCGGCGTCGTCGGCCTCGGCCGTATCGGCGTGCTGGTCGCGCAGCGCATGTCGGCCTTCGGCATGAAGATCGTCGCGTACGACCCCTACGTGCAGCCCGCGCGCGCCGCGCAGATGGGCGTCAAGCTTCTCACGCTGGACGAGCTGCTCGAGGTCTCCGACTTCATCACGGTGCACCTCCCCAAGACCCCGGAGACGCTCGGCCTCATCGGCGACGACGCGCTGCACAAGGTGAAGCCCTCCGTGCGCATCGTCAACGCCGCGCGCGGCGGCATCGTCGACGAGGAGGCGCTCGCCTCCGCCCTCAAGGAGGGCCGGGTCGCCGGCGCCGGTCTGGACGTGTACACCAAGGAGCCCTGCACGGACTCCCCGCTGTTCCAGTTCGACCAGGTCGTCTGCACCCCGCACCTCGGTGCCTCCACCGACGAGGCGCAGGAGAAGGCGGGCATCGCGGTCGCCACGTCCGTCCGTCTGGCCCTTGCCGGTGAGCTCGTGCCCGACGCGGTCAACGTCCAGGGCGGCGTCATCGCCGAGGACGTGCGCCCCGGCCTGCCGCTCGCCGAGAAGCTCGGCCGGATCTTCACCGCGCTCGCGGGCGAGGTCGCGGCCCGTCTCGACGTCGAGGTCTACGGCGAGATCACCCAGCACGACGTGAAGGTGCTCGAACTCTCCGCGCTCAAGGGCGTCTTCGAGGACGTCGTCGACGAGACCGTCAGCTATGTCAACGCCCCGCTCTTCGCGCAGGAGCGCGGTGTCGAGGTCCGCCTCACCACCAGCTCCGAGTCGCCGGACCACCGCAACGTGGTGACCGTCCGGGGCACGCTGTCGAGCGGCGAGGAGGTCGCGGTCTCCGGCACGCTGGCCGGTCCCAAGCACCTCCAGAAGATCGTCGCGATCGGCGAGCACGACGTCGACCTGGCGCTGGCCGACCACATGGTCGTCCTGCGCTACGAGGACCGTCCCGGCGTCGTCGGCGCGGTCGGCAAGATCCTCGGCGAGGCCGGGCTGAACATCGCCGGCATGCAGGTCTCGCGGCAGGACGCGGGCGGCGAGGCGCTGGTCGTCCTCACCGTCGACGACACCATCCCGCAGTCGGTCCTCACCGAGATCGCCGAGGAGATCGGTGCCGCCTCGGCGCGTTCGGTGAACCTCACCGACTGACCAGGCAGACACACGACGACCGCGCCCGGCGGACAGATTTCGCTCTGTCCGCCGGGCGCGGTCGTACGAGGTCCCGCCGGCCCGGGATTCACAGCCGGGCCTGCTTCAGCGCCATGTGCAGCAGCAGCCGGTCCTCGCCGTCGTTCAGGTCGAGGCCGGTGAGCTGCTGGATCCGGGCGAGCCGGTAGTAGAGCGTCTGGCGGTGGATGCCCAGCTCGGTGGCGGTCCGGCTCGCCTGGCCCGCGCGGTCGAGGAACACCTCGGCGGTGCGGGCCAGTTCCGTGTGGGCCGGGGTCAGCAGGGGGCGGACGGCCGGGTCCGGCGCCGTGTCAGGGGTGCGGGGCAGGGCGGCCAGCAGTCGGTACGGTCCGATGGCCGCCCAGTCGGCGACCGGGCCGAAGCGCGATTCCGCCGCGGCCGCACGGGCGGCGGACAGGGCCTCGTGCCAGGAGTCGGCCAGCTCCGCCAGACCTCGGCGGGCGGCGGCGAGACCGCCGGTCGCGGCGGGACCTGCGGTGGCCCGCAACCGCTCCGCGGCCGTCGTCGCCGGATCGAGCGCCTCGGGGGAGCGCAGCCGGACCAGGGCGGCCAGGGCCTGGGCACCGGCGCCGGGCACCGCGGCGAGGGCCGCCGCCGACGGCACCGTACGCACGGAAGGGGTCTCGCCCGGCCACGGGGTCACGCACACCACGGTGTGCAGGCCGTCCGCGTCTGTGCCGAGGGCCTCGCGCAGCGCGCCCACCGCCATGTCGCGCTGCCATCCGCGCCCGGCGACGAGCACCGCGCCGAACTCCCGTGACAGGTCCGCTCCGGCCCGCTCCTCGTCGGCGAGCAGGGCGCCGATCCGGGCCGCCACGTCCATGGCCGCCGTCAGCTGTTCCTCCGTCGGTCCGGGGTCCGCGTCCAGCAGCCACACATAGCCCAGGACGACACCCCGATGGCGTACCGGAAGGCAGACGCGGTCCCGGAACACCCCGGCCTCCGGGGCGGCCGGGATACGGACCGGGCCCGTCGCACGGGTGATGCCGAAGCCCTCGAACCAGGCGCGCACGGCGGGCGTGGAGCGCCGGGTCAGGATCGAGCGCGTACGGACGGGATCCATGGCCGTGTCGTCGTCGCTGTCATGAGCCCCGAAGGCGACCAGGCCGAAATCGCGGTTCTCCAGGGTCGCGGGGGTGCTGAGCAGCGCGGAGATCTCGTCGACCAGCTCCTGGTAATCGCCCTTCACCCCGTTATTCTCGCACCCCTTCAGACATATGTCTGAGATCCAGTACACGGATGCGTGACAGCTGTCGATGGCACGGGATTGCGGGGGTCCCTAGATTTCACAGTGGTTCTCCGTGCCGTCCCGGTCCGTTCATCCGCGTCCCGGTCCGGCCTCGTTCGTACTCCGTGGAGGTGCCCCGTGCTGGGTCCCGTGATTCTCGCCGCATCCCGCAGCGACAAGATGCGTCGTTTCATCTCGGCCGCGCCGGGCACCAAGCAGGTCGTCGGCCGCTTCATCGCGGGCGAGGGCGTCGACCAGGTCGTCCCGGTCATCCAGGACGCGGCCGCCAAGGGCCTCGATGTCACCCTCGACGTCGTGGGTGAGGACATCACCACCCCCGGGCAGGCCGCCGCCGCCCGCGACGCCTACCTGGAGCTGGCCGGCCGCCTCGAGAAGCTGGGGCTCGGCGAGCGCGCCGAGATGTCCGTCAAGCTCTCGATGTTCGGCCAGGCGCTGGAAGGCGGCCACGAGCTGGCTCTCGCGAACATCCGTCCCGTCGTCGAGGCCGCCGCCGCGATCGGCACCACGGTCACGCTGGACGCCGAGGACCACACCACCCTCGACTCGATGTTCGCCATCCACGAGGAGCTGCGGAAGGACTTCCCGCAGACCGGCTGCGTGATCCAGTCCTACCTGTTCCGTACCGAGGCCGACGCCCGCCGCCTCGCCGCCGCGGGCAGCCGGGTCCGCCTGGTGAAGGGCGCGTACAAGGAGCCCGCCTCCGTCGCCTACCAGAACAAGCCGGAGATCGACAAGGCGTACGTCCGCATCCTGAAGACGCTGATGCAGGGGGAGGGCTACCCGATGATCGGGTCCCACGATCCCCGTCTCATCGCGATCGGCCAGGAGCTCGCGCGCCAGGCCGGGCGCAAACTGGATGAGTACGAGTTCCAGATGCTGTACGGCATCCGCAGCGAGGAGCATGTCCGGCTCGCGGCCGAGGGCCACCGGATGCGCGTCTACACGGCGTACGGCACCGACTGGTACGGATACTTCATGCGCCGCCTCGCGGAGAAGCCGGCCAACCTGCTCTTCTTCGCCCGCTCCGTCGTCACCAAGGGCTGACCTGCCCGGCCGACCACCCACCTCAACCAAGGAGACAAGGCACTCATGGACGCTGTCACCCAGGTCCCCGCGCCGGTCAACGAGCCGGTCCACTCCTACGCCCCCGGCACCGCCGAGCGAGCCCGTCTGGAGGCGAAGCTCAAGGAGCTCGCCGAGAACCCCATCGACCTGCCGATGACCATCGGCGGCGAGAAGCGGATGGGTGGCGGCGCGCGCTTCGACGTCGTGCAGCCGCACAACCACAAGGCCGTCATCGGTACCGCCGCCGCGGCCACCGAGGCCGACGCCCAGGACGCGGTCGACGCGGCCCTCGCCGCCGCCCCGGCCTGGCGCGCGATGTCCTTCGACGACCGCGCCGCGATCATCCTGCGCGCCGCCGAGCTGCTCTCCGGCCCCTGGCGCGAGACGCTGGCCGCCTCCACGATGCTCGGCCAGGGCAAGACCGCACAGCAGGCGGAGATCGACTGTCCCTGTGAGCTCGTCGACTTCTGGCGCTTCAACGTGCACTACGCGCGCCAGATCCTCGCCGAGCAGCCGCCGGCGAACTCTCCCGGCGTGTGGAACCGCATGGACCACCGCCCGCTCGAGGGCTTCGTCTACGCGATCACGCCGTTCAACTTCTCGGCCATCGCGGGCAACCTGCCCACCGCCCCCGCCCTCATGGGCAACGTCGTGGTGTGGAAGCCGTCCCCGACGCAGACCCACGCGGCCGTGCTGCTGATGCAGCTCCTGGAGGAGGCCGGACTGCCCGAGGGCGTCATCAACCTGGTCACCGGCGACGGCATCGCCGTCTCCGAGGTGGCTCTGAACCACCGCGACCTGGCCGGTGTCCACTTCACCGGCTCGACCCCCACCTTCCAGCACCTGTGGAAGACGGTCGGCAACAACATCGCCAACTACCGCACCTACCCGCGGCTCGTCGGCGAGACCGGCGGCAAGGACTTCGTCGTCGCACACCCCAGCGCCGACCGCGCCGTGCTGAAGACCGCGCTGACCCGCGGCTCCTTCGAGTACCAGGGCCAGAAGTGCTCGGCCTCCTCCCGTGCGTACATCCCGGCCTCCATCTGGAACTCCGGGTTCCGGGAGGAGTTCGCGGCCGAGGTCGACGGCATCACCATGGGTGACGTCACCGACCTGTCGCACTTCATGGGCGCCGTCATCGACGAGCGTTCCTTCGCGAAGAACAAGGCGGCGATCGACCGCGCCAAGGCCGACCCGACGTGCACGATCGTCGCCGGCGGCACGTACGACGGCTCCGTCGGCTACTTCGTCCGTCCGACCGTCATCGTCTGCGACGACCCGGCCAACGAAGTCTTCACCACCGAATACTTCGGCCCGATCCTTGCCGTGCACGTCTACCAGGACGAGAAGTACGACGCGATGCTGGAGCAGATGGAGTCGGTCTCCGACTACGCGCTGACCGGCGCGGTCATCTCCAACGACCGTGCGGCGGCCGCGTACACGATGGACAAGCTCCGCTACGCGGCGGGCAACTTCTACATCAACGACAAGTCGACCGGTGCCGTCGTCGGCCAGCAGCCCTTCGGCGGCGGCCGTGGCTCCGGCACCAACGACAAGGCGGGCGCCCCGCAGAACCTGCAGCGCTGGACGCTGACCCGCGCCATCAAGGAGACGCTGGTCGCGCCGACCGACTACATCTACCCCCACCAGGGCTGACGCCCCCGGGGCGCCCGCACCGGGCGCCCCGCCCCGCCCTCCGCCTCCCGGCCGGCTCCCCCCGCCTGCCGGGAGGCGGTTTCCATCTCCGGGGTCCGGCACCCCCGCGTGACCTCAGCCCTTCACGGTGAAACCGGCCCGCAGGAGGGTGTCGTCGCCGGAGGACGGGCCGACCAGCAGCTCGAAGGCGCCGGGCTCGACGACCCGACGGCCCGCCGCGTCCACGAGGGTGCACTCCGAGACCGGCAGCTCCAGGTGCACCTCGCGTTCCTCCCCCGGGGCGAGCGTCACCTGCCGGTAGGTCTTCAGCTCCTTCTCGGCCCAGGTCACGGACGTCACGGTGTCGCTGATGTACGCCTGCACGGTCTCCAGGGCCGGCCGCGCGCCGGTGTTGCGGACGGTGACGCGCGCCCTCAGCGTGTCGCTCTCCCCGACGGTCGCCTCGAGCACCTCCAGGCCGGAGTACGCGACGGTCGTGTAGCTCAGGCCCTCGCCGAACACGAAGGCCGGACGCTGGGTGAGGTCGGCGTACCGGGAGCCGTGCTGGCCGCGGATCTGGTTGTAGTACGTCGGCTGCTGCCCCGCGTGCCGGGCGAAGGAGACAGGCAGCCGCCCCGACGGCTCGACGAGGCCCAGCAGGACCTCGGCCACCGCCCGGCCGCCCTGCATGCCCGGGTTGAAGGCGTGCAGGACCGCGGCCGCGGCGAGGGCGGACGGCGGGAGCACCAGCGGCTTCGAGCTGATGACCACGACGACGAGCGGCGTGCCGGTCGCGGCGAGCGCGTCGAGCAACGCGGCCTGGCCGCCGACGAGTTCCAGGGTCGCGGTCGAACGTCCCTCGCCCACCAGCTCGATACGGTCACCCACCACGGCGACGACGTAGTCGGCGGCCTCGGCCGCGGCGACGGCCTCGCCGATCAGGGCCTCGGAGGGCTCCGCCGGGACGACGACGTCCGGGCGGGGCTGTCCGTCAGGGAAGAACGCCCCCTCCGGGTCGGGGCCCACGGAGAGGATCTCGGCGCCTCGCGCGTAGGTGACGTCCCAGCCGTCCGGGACGTGTTCGCGGAAGCCGTCGAGCACGGTGCGGATCATGGGGCGCGGGTGGCCGTCCGGCAGCCAGTCCACCTGGCCGGAGGAGCCCGCCCAGTCGCCCAGCTGGGTCTGCGCGTCATCGGCGTTGGGCCCGATCACGGCGACCCTGCGCGGAGCCTGTCCCGCCCCGGCGACGGCGCGTCCGTCCGGGCCCGGCACGAACCCGCCGGCCAGCGGCAGGGTGCCGTCGTTGGTGAGCAGGACCAGCGAGCGGCGGGCGGCCTCCAGATTCAGCACGGCGTGCCCGGCGCTGCCGATGACCGCGGCCTGCCGGGCGGTGTCGGGGTGACGGGGGTCCTCGAAGAGGCCCAGCTCGAACTTCAGGGTCAGGACGCGCCGTACCGCCGCGTCGATCGCCGCCTCGTCCAGGGTGCCCTCGGCGACCGCGTGCTGCGCGCCCTCGAAGAACTGCGGGGTGGTCATCACCACGTCGTTGCCCGCCTGGGCCGCCGCGGCGGCCGCCTGGGTGTGGTCAGCGTAGATCTTCTGCTCCCACACCATGCGGCCGACGTTGTCCCAGTCGGTGACCAGCGTGCCGGTGTAGCCCCACTCGCCGCGCAGCACCTCGTTCAGCAGCCAGTCGTTGACCGTGATCGGCACCCCGTCCATGGACTGGTAGCCGAGCATGAACGTACGGCAGCCCTCACGGGCGACCCGCTCGAACGGGGGCAGGAACCAGGAGCGCAGCTTGCGCCGGGAGAGGTCGGCCTCGCTCGCGTCCCGGCCGCCCTGTGTCTCGGAGTAGCCCGCGAAGTGCTTGGCGCACGCCAGGACCGCCGTCGGGTCACCCAGACCCTCGCCCTGGTAACCGCGCACCATCGCCGAGGCCAGCTCGCCGATCAGGAAGGGGTCTTCGCCGAAGGTCTCGCTGACCCGGCCCCAGCGCAGGTCACGGGTGATACAGAGCACCGGCGAGAACGTCCAGTGGACGCCTGTCGCCGCGACCTCGACGGCGGTGGCCCTGGCGACGCGCTCCACGAGCTCCGGGTCCCAGGTCGCGGCCAGTCCGAGCTGCGTGGGGTAGATCGTGGCGCCCTCCCAGAAGGAGTGGCCGTGGATGCAGTCCTCCGCGACCAGCAGCGGGATGCGCAGCCGGGTCCGGTCGGTCAGCGCCGCCGCTTCCAGGACGCGCTCGGGGGAGGCGTGGAGGATCGAACCCGCGTGCAGGTCCTCGATGAGGTGACGTACCCCGTCCTTGGCGTTCAGCTGGAGCATCTGGCCGGTCTTCTCGGCCAGGGTCATGCGGCCGAGGAGGTCGTCGACCCGCTCGGCGACGGGGAGCGCGGGGTCGAGGTAGGGCAGGGAGGGGGACACGAGGGGTCCTTTCGCGACACGGTTCCGCCCTCACCATAGAGTCGATACCGACCACCTGGTAAGTATCTCCGGAGGGTTGAACGGCTATCCGGTGCGTCGAAGTGCGGGAGAGTGGCGAGTGACGGCCGAAGAGCGGCGCGGCTACGCGAAGGGCCGCGCGAAGCGGCGCGAAATCCTGGGCCAGGCCATGTCCCTGTTCGGTGAGGCCGGCTATCGGGGGGCTTCGCTGCGGGTGATCGCGACCCGGTGCGGTATCTCGCACACCGGCCTGTTGCATCACTTCCCGACCAAGGAGGCGCTGCTGCTCGCGGTCCTGGAGCACCGTGACGACGTGGACGACGAGTGGCTCTCGCTGGGCGGCACCACGGGCGTCGGGCGGCTTCGGCGGTTCGTCGAGCTGGCCGAGCTGAACTCCACCCGGCGGGGGATCGTCGAGCTGTTCTCGGTGGTCTCCACCGAGGCGACGGCCGCCGATCACCCGGCTCACGGATATTTCGTGCGCCGCTACGAGAACTCGGTCGCGGGCGCGCAGCTCGCTTACGAACAGGCGCGGCTGGAGGGTGTGCTGCGGGCCGGTATCGCCCCCGACGCCGCGGGCCGGCAGCTGATCGCGCTGATGGACGGGCTCCAGGTGCAGTGGCTGCTCAGCGACTGCGTCACGGACATGGCCGGTGTCCTGCGCGCACACATGGAGGCGCAGCTCACCGTGGCTCTCCGAGGCCGCCGCGACGAGGTCAGCCGACGCGGCCGTCTCAGATAGTAGGAAGTCCGAGTATCTGTAGAGACAAGTGGCCCGAGCTGTCCTAACTTTGTGGGAGCCGAACGAATCGCTGATCCGGCGACCGGCGTGTGTGAGCGTGCCGAAGCAGGCAATCCCTGCGGCATCCGCTCCCCGCCCCTTCAGGCGCCTCGAAATCCCGATCTCGACAACGCGATCCCGACATCCGTCGCGCGAAGTCCCGATCCCGCAATCCACGCGATCTCAAGGAGTCGATCCCTCATGACCGAGACCACTGTCCGCCGCGTCCGTCACGCCTCCCGCCCCGCCGAGTCGGAGCGCAAGAACGCCGCCGCCGCCCTGCAGCGGGCTCTCGACCGCCGGGACAACGGCGGGTCGACGGGTCACTGAGGGGATCCCTCTGTCGGCGCCCGTCATCCGGAGCCATGCGACGTCCGTATCGTGGACGTCGAATGTCATGGGGTGGGACGGAGGGCTAGGGTTCTCACATGTCTCGCAGCATCGATCTCGCAGTGATCCCCGGCGACGGTATCGGCCAGGAGGTCGTCACCCAGGGCCTCAAGGTTCTCAACGCTGTCCTCCCGCAGGATGTGAAGCTGGAGGCCAAGGAGTACGACCTCGGCGCCCGGCGATGGCACCGCACCGGTGAGACCCTTCCCGACGCGGAGCTGGAAGCCCTCAAGGGCCACGACGCCATCCTGCTCGGTGCCATCGGGGACCCGTCCGTGCCCTCGGGCGTGCTGGAGCGCGGGCTGCTGCTGAAGCTGCGTTTCGCGTTCGACCACTTCATCAACCTGCGGCCGTCGAAGCTCTTCCCGAACACCGCCACGCCGCTGGCCGGCCGGCCGGAGATCGATTTCGTCGTCGTCCGCGAGGGAACCGAGGGCCCGTACACGGGCAACGGCGGTTCCCTGCGCACGGGCACGGAGCACGAGGTCGCCACCGAGGTCAGTGTCAACACCGCCTACGGCGTCGAGCGTGTCGTGCGTGACGCCTTCGCGCGTGCCGCCGCCCGCCCGCGCAAGAAGCTGACGCTGGTCCACAAGAACAACGTCCTCGTGTACGCCGGCCGCCTGTGGAAGAACACCTTCGACAAGGTCGCGACCGAGTTCCCCGAGGTCACCACCGACTATCTGCACGTCGACGCCGCGACGATCTTCTTCGTCTCCCAGCCGGAGCGCTTCGACGTCATCGTCACCGACAACCTCTTCGGTGACATCCTCACCGACCTCGCCGCGGCGGTGACCGGCGGCATCGGCCTGGCCGCTTCGGGCAACATCAACCCGACGGGCGCCTTCCCGTCCATGTTCGAGCCGGTGCACGGCACCGCGCCCGACATCGCGGGCCAGGGCAAGGCCGACCCCACGGCCACGATCCTCTCCGTCGCCCTCCTGCTGCGCCACCTCGGCTACGAGGCCGAGGCCGTGCGCATCGAGGAGGCCGTCTCCGCCGATCTCGCGGAGCGTGACGGAAAGAACGCACGCACCACCGACGAGATCGGTGACGCGCTCGCGGTACGTGTAGCGAGCTGACCCGACGTCTCCACTTCGAAGCCGCCGGGTCGCAACCGCACCCGGCGGCTTCACCTCGCGGTCTCCGGGTGCCACCATCGACCCCTGGACCGCGTTTTCGCGTCGTGCGAGCGACATCGTGAAACGTCACCGCAATCGAGTCATTTCGTGCAGAGCCGCCCCCGGGAGATAATCGAACGCGGGACCGCGGCTCGCCGTAGAGCTCGGACGTCCTACAACCTGCCCGGCGCTTCCGGGCGGGAGAAGGCGTGAGCGCGGTCCATCACACACAAGACCGTGAAGGACACGCACTCATGACGACGCCCACGATCGAGCTCAAGCCCTCCTCGCACCCGCTGTCCGACGCGGAGCGCGAGGCGGCCCTGGCCAACCCCGGATTCGGCCGGCACTTCACCGACCACATGGTGACGATCAGCTGGACCGAGGGCCGCGGCTGGCACGACGCGCAGCTCGTGCCGTACGGTCCGCTGTCGCTCGACCCGGCCAACATGACGCTGCACTACGCGCAGGAGATCTTCGAGGGGCTCAAGGCCTACCGGCAGCCCGACGGCACGGTCGCCACCTTCCGTCCGGAGGCCAACGCCGCACGCTTCCAGCGGTCCGCCGCCCGGCTCGCGATGCCGGAGCTGCCCGTCGAGACCTTCATCGAGGCCTGTGACGTCCTGGTCCAGCAGGACCGGGCCTGGGTCCCGGCGCACGGCGGCGAGGAGTCCCTCTATCTGCGCCCCTTCATGATCGCCGCAGAGGTGGGCCTCGGTGTCCGGCCGGCCAACGAGTACCTCTTCCTCGTCATCGCCTCTCCCGCCGGCGCCTACTTCCCCGGCGGTGTGAAGCCGGTCTCGATCTGGCTCTCCCAGGACCGGGTGCGCGCCGTTCCCGGCGGTGTGGGCGACGCCAAGACCGGCGGCAACTACGCCGCCTCCCTCCTCGCCCAGGCCGAGGCGGCGGCGCAGGGCTGCGACCAGGTCGCGTACCTCGACGCAGTCGAGCACAAGTGGGTCGAGGAGCTCGGCGGCATGAACCTCTACTTCGTGTACGAGCAGGAGGACGGCGGCAGGCGGATCGTCACCCCCTCCCTCACCGGGTCGCTGCTCGCCGGCGTCACCCGCGACTCCCTGCTCACCGTCGCCCGTGACCTCGGTTACGCCTCCGAGGAGGGCCGCGTCTCCATCGATCAGTGGCGCGCCGACACCGAGAACGGCACCCTCACCGAGGTCTTCGCCTGCGGCACCGCCGCCGTCATCACGCCCGTCGGCACCGTGAAGTCCGCGGACGGCGAGTGGACCCAGGGCGACGGCACCCCCGGCGAGGTCACCCTCAAGCTGCGCGAGCGCCTGCTGGACATCCAGCGCGGCATCGCCGAGGACACCCACGGCTGGATGCACGAGCTCGGCTAGTCACCGGTCGTACGCAAGAAGGCCGCGCCCCTCGCGGCGGTTCCCAGGGGGCGCGGCCTTCGTCGTCTCGTGTCGCGAGGTACGAGCGCCGCTCAGGGCCTCGGCTCGGCGCCTACGTCGCGCCGTACGTCCCCGACGGCCACCGCGACCCGCACCGGACGCTCCGGCTGGAGGCCTGGGCAGTGCGACGAGGTCCTCGCCCGCATCCTGAGACGGGCCGGGGCCCGGGAGCGCCGCTGTGCCAGACTGCGTGCGTGTCCTCGTTCGCCATGATTATCGGCAGCAGGCGCGCCGGTCCGCAGTGACCGTCCCGTATCACCACGTACGGAACGGACATCGTGCCCCAGACCCGCGCGCAGACCTCTCGCACCCGCGAGGGGTTTTTTCGTTTTCCGGCCCACACCACGGCAGGAGCGAGGCACGCGAGAGGATGGGGGCAAGTGGAGCCGATTCGTCCGGATCCGCTCACCCGACAGGAGTCAGAAGCATGACCACCAAGGCCACAGCCCCCGACGACACCTTCCACGTCTTCGACACCACCCTGCGCGACGGTGCGCAGCGCGAAGGCATCAACCTGACCGTCGCGGACAAGCTGACCATTGCCCGGCATCTGGACGACTTCGGCGTGGGCTTCATCGAGGGCGGTTGGCCCGGAGCCAACCCACGCGACACCGAATTCTTCGCCCGTGCCCAGCAGGAGATCGACTTCCAGCACGCCCAGCTCGTCGCCTTCGGCGCCACCCGCAGGGCAGGAGGCAAGGCCGCCGAGGACCCGCAGGTGCAGGCGCTCCTGGACTCGGGCGCCCCGGTGATCACGCTGGTCGCCAAGTCCCACGACCGCCACGTGGAGCTCGCCCTGCGCACCACCCTGGAGGAGAACCTGGAAATGGTCCGCGACACCGTCGCCCACCTCCGGGAACAGGGCCGCCGGGTCTTCGTCGACTGCGAGCACTTCTTCGACGGGTACCGTGCCGACGCCGAGTACGCCAAGTCGGTCGTACGCACCGCCCACGAGGCCGGCGCCGATGTGGTCATCCTCTGCGACACCAACGGCGGGATGCTTCCCGCCCAGGTCCAGGCCGTCGTCTCCACCGTCCTCGCCGACACCGGCGCCCGGCTCGGCATCCACGCCCAGGACGACACGGGCTGCGCGGTCGCCAACACCCTGGCCGCCGTGGACGCGGGCGCCACTCATGTGCAGTGCACGGCCAACGGCTACGGCGAGCGGGTCGGGAACGCCAACCTCTTCCCGGTCGTCGCCGCGCTGGAACTCAAGTACGGCAAGACCGTCCTGCACGAGGGCGCGCTCGCCGAGATGACCCGCATCTCCCACGCCATCGCCGAGGTCGTCAACCTCACGCCCTCCACCCATCAGCCGTACGTCGGTGTCTCGGCCTTCGCCCACAAGGCCGGACTGCACGCCTCCGCGATCAAGGTCGACCCGGACCTCTACCAGCACATCGACCCCGAACTCGTCGGCAACACCATGCGGATGCTCGTCTCCGACATGGCGGGCCGCGCCTCCATCGAGCTCAAGGGCAAGGAGCTCGGCATCGACCTGGGAGATGACCGCGCGCTCGTCCAACGGGTCGTCGACCGGGTCAAGGAGCGGGAGCTCAAGGGCTACACGTACGAGGCGGCCGACGCCTCCTTCGAGCTGCTGCTGCGCGCCGAGGTCGAGGGCCGTCCCCGCCGATACTTCCGCACCGAGTCCTGGCGGGCCATCGTCGAGAACCGTCCCGACGGCACCCACGCCAACGAGGCGACCGTGAAGCTCTGGGCCAAGGGGGAGCGGATCGTCGCCACGGCCGAGGGCAACGGCCCGGTCAACGCCCTGGACCGGGCGCTGCGCGTCGGCCTGGAGCGGATCTACCCGCAGCTCGCCAAGCTGGAGCTGATCGACTACAAGGTCCGCATCCTCGAAGGCCGCACCGGCACCGAATCCACCACCCGGGTGCTGATCGCCACGGGCGACGGATCCGGTGACTGGGCGACGGTCGGCGTGGCCGAGAACGTCATCGCCGCGTCCTGGCAGGCGCTGGAGGACGCGTACACCTACGGTCTGCTGCGCGCGGGCGTCGAGCCCACCGACTAGGAGTCCCTCACCGGAGCCGCCACTTCTGGTTGGCGGCTCCGGTGCAGGTCCAGATCTGCACGCGGGCGCCGTTCGCCGTGGACCGGTCGGCCACGTCCAGGCACTTGTCGGCCGCCGTGTTGACCACGTCTCCGGTCGAGGAGTCGTACGTCCAGCGTTGCGCGCCGGAGCCGTTGCAGGTGTACAGCTGGACCTTCGCCCCGTCGGCCGTCGAGCCCGATGTGACGTCCAGGCAGGCGCCCAGCACCTTGACGGAGCCGTCCGCGCCGACCGTCCAGCGCTGGTTGGCCGCGCCGGTGCAGTCCCAGATCTGGACGGGGGTGCCGTCGGTGCCGGTGTTGCCCGTGGCGTCCAGGCACTTTCCGCCGAGGCCGGTCAGGGCACCGCTGCTGCCCTGGGAGCCCGACTGGGTCCCCGACCAGGTGAACGTCGCCGAGGTACGGCCGGGCAGGGAGTAGGTGAACTTCTGCCCGCCCCAGTTGACGGTGACCTGCTGGGCGGAGGACGAACCGTTGTACGCGATCAGCGCCTTCGAGCCGTCCGGGTTGCGCCAGGCCACGTTGGGCACGGCCGAGCTGCCGGTGGAGGCGATCCGGGCGGCGCCCGGCCGGACGTACTTCGTCAGGTGGCCCATCGTGTAGTACTCGATGGTGTAGTCGACCTGACCGTGCCTGCTGTCCCCGTTGTGCACGGTGATCAGGCCGTCGCAGGTACCGCAGCCGCCGTTGTGCGGGCCCCGGTTCTGGTCGACGGCCAGCGACCACTTGGTCACCGACTTCGCCCAGTTGCGGGTGTAGTCGATGATGTTCAGCATGTCCTCGCGCTGCTGGTCGCCGATCCAGGTGCCGCCCGAGTGCTCGGTCTGAAAGGCGTCCAGCTGCGGGTACTGGTTGTGCACGGCGGTCTGCTTCGCTATGTCACCGCCGTAGCCGTGCCAGGCGACGCCGCCGAAGTTCGGGTGGCTGCGCACCGCCGGGTCGTCGACGGTCGGGGCCGCGTACGCGTCGTAGCTGTCCCAGTTCCAGTCGTGCGCGAGCACCTTGGTGGAGAGGCCGGCCGACTGGAGTCCGGGCAGCAGCTCGCTCTTGGTGAAGTAGGCGAGACCCGAGCCGTTCCAGCTCATGGAGGGGTAGCCGGAGCAGCAGGTCGGCTCGTTCTGCGCGGTGACGTAGTCGACCGGGACGCCCTGGGCCTTCCACGCCTGGAGGTACTTCACGAAGTAGTCCGCGTAGACGCCGTAGTTCTCGGCCTTCAGCCAGCCACCGTTGAGCTGTCCGTTGTCCTTCATCCAGGCCGGCGCCGTCCACGGGGAGGCGACCGTCGTCAGCGCCGGATTGAGCTGCTTGGCCTGCTCGGTGAGCGGCAGCACGTCCTGCAGATCGTGTGCGATCGAGAAGTCGGCGAGATCCGGGTCCGTCCGGCCGGCCGGCATGTCGTCGTAGGTGTAGCCGAAACGAGCCAGGTCGGACCCGCCCATCGGATTGCGTACGAACGACAGCCCGATGCCCTCCGTGGGCGAGAAGAGCTTTTTCATCGTCGCGTCGCGGGTGGCCTGGCTGAGGGCGCCGCTGCCCTTCATCAGCCAGGCCGCCGTGTCCGTGAACGAGGCGCCGCCGCCGGTGAAGGTCTGGTAGCGGGTGTTCTCGTCGACGGTGATGTTCGTGCCGGGGCCACCGTTGCCGGCGCCGAAGGCGATCGGCGTCTGCGCCTGGAGGCCGCGGGTGACATGGCGGCCGCCGGAGTCGTCCGTCGTGGTCAGCGCGATGTTCACGGTCTCGCCGGCGGCCTGTGCGGTGCCGGAGGAGAGCCCGGTCAGTCCCGCGGTCGCGAGCATCGTCGCGACGAGGACTCTCGCCGCTCTGCTTGTCCGATTCATGGGCTGCTGCCTTTCTCGGCAGGGGCGTGGGGGAAATTCCGTCGAACGAGCGTGAGTGAACTGGTTATTACGTGTCCGCGTCAAGAGGTTGTTACGTTCAAGAGGTGAACGAAAGGTCTCCCGGACCCGCTTCGGGCATGGGGGTGGACCAATCTCGGCGTGAAGTATTGACGCTCCTGTTCCGGCGCGGTTAACTCCAGCCGCAACGCCGGTACCGGTTCCGGAACCGGTACCGAAGCTCCGCCCCACCCCCTGCCCCGCCTTGTCCCTGGAGGCCCCGTTGCGTGTCACCATCGCCGATGTCGCCCGCGAGGCCGGCGTCAGCAAGACGACCGTGTCACGGGTCATCAACCGCAAGGGTGAAGTGGACGGTTCGACGGCCGCCCGTGTTCGTGAAGTGATCGCAGTCCTCGGCTACGTACCCAGCTCGGGCGCCGTCGGACTGGCCCGTGGCAGCAGCCGGACGGTCGGCATGCTGGTCCCCTCACTCACCTGGCCGTGGATGGGCGAGGTGCTCCAAGGGGTCGTCGACACCGTCGAGGCGGCCGATTACGGGCTGCTGCTCTTCACCTGCAACCGGGGCGCCGAGTCCGTCGAGCGCTTCACCACCCAGGTGTCGGCGCGTGCCTTCGACGGGCTCGTCGTCGTCGAGCCGGAGAACACGCTCGACCAGCTCACCGCTCTGCACCGGTCCGGTCTGCCGATCGTCCTGATCGACGACAGGGGCCACCACCCGGAATTCCCCTCCGTCGTGACCACCAATCACGAGGGAGGCGCGTCCGCCGCCCGTCATCTGCGGACCGCCGGACGCACCGGACCCCTGGTCGTCACCGGCCCGGAGCACTTCGGCTGCGTACGTGACCGGCTCGCGGGCTTCCGTTCGGTCCTGCCCACCGAGCTGGTCGTGGACGGGGACTTCACCGAGCGCGGTGGCCGTCTCGCCGTGGAGGAACTCCTGGCGGCGGGCACCCGGTTCGACTCCGTCTTCGCGCACAACGACATCAGCGCGGCCGGGGTCCTGCGGGCCCTGAGGGCGGCCGGCCGCCGTGTACCCGACGACATCGCGGTGGTCGGCTTCGACGACATCCCGATGGCCGAACACACCGAACCGCCGCTGACCACCGTGCGCCAGCCCGCCCGGCAGATGGGCGAGGCCGCGGCCCGTCTGCTGCTCTCCCGTCTCGGCGGCACCGCGGTACCGGACGGCCCGGTCGTGCTGCCCACCGAACTGGTCGTGCGCCACTCGGCGCCGTAACGGACCCGGCCCCGCCGGTCACCCGTCCGCATCCCCGAACCAGCCGCACCCGCCTCACCCGCACCAGGCGCGTCGAGCGCCCTGCCCATGCCCCGGATCTCCCAGACCCGCAGTCCTCCTGGAGTCGCCATGTCCGTACGCCGTCGTCACTCTCTGAGAGCGCTCTCAGCAGCCACCGCCGTGGTCGCGCTCGCCGCCGGCTGCTCGTCCGCCAACTCCGGCGCCGACAAGGGGGGCGCCGGCGCCTCCGGCGTGCTGACCCTCGGCAAGCCGGACGGGCCGCAGACGAACAACAGCAACCCGTTCCTCGCCACCTCGGCGAGCGCCACCCTCGGCTACCGGCACATGATCTACGAGCCGCTGGCGATGACCAACCAGATCCGCCCCACCGACGAGGCGGACCCGTGGCTGGCGACCGCGTGGGACTGGCAGTCCAACTTCACCGAGCTCACCTTCACGCTCGACAAGCGGGCCGAGTGGGCCGACGGCAAGCCGCTGACCGCGGCCGACGTCGCCTTCACCTTCGAACTGCTGAAGAAGCACCCGGCGCTCAACGGCAACGGCATCCCCTACGACGGCATCGCGGTCGAGGGTGAGAAGGTGGTCCTGACCTTCAGGGAATCGCAGTTCGTCAACCAGAACAAGATCATTACGACGTACGTCGTGCCCAAGCACATCTGGGAGAAGGTCGAGAACCCGGAGACCTGGCCCAACCGCACCCCGGTCGGCTCCGGCCCGTACAAGCTGAAGACCTTCACCCCGCAGACCACGACGCTGACGGCCACGCCCACTTACTGGAAGGGCGAGACCAAGGTCAAGGAGCTGCGCTACACCGCGTACAACGACAACAGCGCCGCGACCACGGCCCTGGCGAACGGCAAGCTCGAGTGGTCGTTCGTCTTCATGCCGAACTACAAGCAGCTGTACGTCGCCAAGGACCCCGAGAACCACAAGCTCTGGTTCCCCTCCGGGCTCGGCATCCACGGCCTGTGGTTCAACACCGCCCGCAAGCCGTTCGACAACCCGGCCCTGCGCAAGGCGATGGCCATGGTCGTCGACCGCAAGGCGATCCACGTGCAGGCCCAGGCGACCCTCTACCCGGAGATCAGCAACCCGACCGGCATCCCGCTGCCCGCCGGAGAGTCGTTCCTCGCCCCGGAGTACAAGAACGCCACCACGGCGCCCGACGTGGCCGGAGCCAAGAAGATCCTCGACGAGGCAGGCTTCGACCTGAGCGGCGGTGTCCTGAAGGACCCGAGCGGCAAGCCGGTGGAGCTGACCTTCACCGACCCGGCCGGCTGGAACGACTACATCACCGGGCTGTCCATCATCAAGGACAACATCAAGCAGCTCGGTATCGAGGCCAAGGTCAAGACGCAGACCGCCGAGGCGTGGGGCAACGACGTCGCCACCGGCAACTTCGACGCCACCCTGCACTGGACCAACAGCGGTGCCACGCCGTACGACATGTACCAGAACATCATGGACGGGGCCATCCTCCAGCCCATCGGAAAGAGCTCCCAGCTGGGCAACTTCGGCCGCTTCAAGAGCCCCGAGGCCACCGCGGCGCTGAAGGAGTACGCCAACGCCACCGACGACACCACGCGCACCAGGGCGATGAACACGCTACAGAAGATCATGGTCGAGCAGGCGCCCGTCATCCCCACGGCCGCGGCCCCCATCGGTGCCGAGTACTCCACCAGGAACTGGGTGGGCTGGCCCACCGAGAAGGACCCGTACGCAGCCCCGCAGCACACCCAGCCCGACGTGCTGGAAGTCGTGCTGAACCTCAAGCCCGCCAAGTAAGTACGGGGACGAACCGGCCATGACCACCGAACAGTCCGCAGACGTGCGCACCGCGAACGACGTGGTGCTCGAAGCACGCGGAGTCACCAAGCACTTTCCCGTACGGCGCACCGCCGGTGACCTCGTCGCCCGCAGACGCCGCACCGTCCACGCCGTCGACGACGTCTCGCTGAAGCTCCGGCGCGGCACCGTCACGGCCCTGGTGGGGGAGTCGGGCTCCGGAAAGTCCACCGTCGCACGGCTGCTCGCCCAGCTGTACCCGCTCACCGCGGGGGAGATACACCTGGGCGGCACGGCGGTGAAGGCCGGGCGTGGCCGGTCCTTCCGCAGATACGTCAAGCAGGTCCAGCTGATCTTCCAGGACCCGTTCGCCTCGCTCAACCCGGTGCACACCGTGCGCTACCACCTGACCCGGGCACTCAAGATCCACGACCGGGCGGGGAACGGGGAAGCGGACCTGGAGAAGAACCTGGCCGCTCTGCTCGAACGTGTCCAGCTGACTCCTCCTCATCAGTTCCTGGACAAGTTCCCGCACGAGCTGTCGGGAGGGCAGCGCCAGCGCGTCGCGATAGCGCGCGCGCTCGGCGCCGACCCTCAGGTGCTGCTGGCCGACGAGCCGGTGTCGATGCTGGACGTGTCGATCCGGCTCGGCGTCCTCAACCTGCTGCGCGACCTCAAGGAGCGTCTGCACCTCGCGATCCTCTACATCACCCACGACATCGCGTCCGCCCGCTACTTCGCGGACACGACCCTGGTGATGTACGCGGGCCGGATCGTCGAGGGCGGTGACAGCGAGACCGTCACCCAGCACCCCGCGCACCCCTACACCCAGCTGCTGATCGCCTCCGCGCCGGACCCCGACCGGGTGGCGGACGAAGAGGCGCAGGAAGAGACCGGAAGCGGCGAGCCGCCCTCACTGATCGCCCCGCCGGACGGCTGCCGCTTCCACCCCCGCTGCCCGAAGGCCATGGAGCGCTGCCGTACCGAACTGCCGCCGCGCTTCGACCTGGCGGACGGACAGTGGGCCGCCTGCTGGCTGTACGACGGCACCACCGCCGAGGGAGCAGCGAAGTGAAGTACATCCTCCAGCGGCTGGCCTTCTACGCGGTCACCGCGTGGGCAGCCATCACCATCAACTTCCTGCTCCCGCGCCTGATGCCGGGCGACCCGGTGGAGGCTCTGATGAGCCGGTACCAGGGACAGCTCGACACCAGCGCCATCGCCTCCCTGAAGGCGCTGTTCGGGCTCGACGAGAACCAGTCCATCTGGTCGCAGTACACCGACTACTGGTCCCACCTGTTCGACGGCGACCTCGGCCTGTCCTTCACCTTCTTCCCGACCCCGGTCAGCGAGGTGATCTCCCAGTCACTGCCCTGGACGCTCGCGCTGGTCGGCATCACCACTCTGATCAGCTTCCTGCTCGGCACCGGCATCGGCGTCTACAGCGGCTGGCGGCGCGGCTCCTGGCTGGACGGGCTGCTGCCCGTGACCACCTTCATCTCCGCCATCCCGTACTTCTGGCTCGGCCTCATCGCCATCGCGCTGTTCGCGGTGAAGTGGCAGATCTTCCCGGCCGCCGGAGGGTACGACAACTCCCTGGTCCCGGCCTTCGACTGGCCGTTCATCTCCAGCGCGCTCTACCACGGGGTGCTCCCCGGGGTGACGATCGTGCTGAGCGCCATCGCCGGCTGGATCCTCGGCATGCGCAACATGATGGTGACCGTCTCCTCCGAGGACTACGTCATGGTGGCGCAGGCCAAGGGGCTGTCCGAGCGGCGCGTGATGTTCTCCTACGCCGCACGCAACGCGGTTCTGCCCAACATCTCGGGCTTCGCCCTCTCGCTGGGCTTCATCGTCGGCGGCACCCTGCTGGTCGAGATGGTCTTCTCCTACCCGGGCATCGGCTTCCAGCTGTTCCAGGCCGTCGGAGCCAAGGACTACCCGCTGATGCAGGGCGTCTTCCTGATCATCACGCTCTCCGTGCTCGCCGCGAACCTGCTGGCCGACATGGCCTACGCCCTCCTCGACCCGCGCACCCGCAAGGAGGCATGACGATCATGGCCGTCACCACCACCGACGTAGTCGTCACGGACACCGCCCCCGCCGCGTCCCGGGCCAGGCTCCGCTTCCTGCGCGGCGGGAAGACCCGCACCGGGCTGCTGATCCTCGCGTTCTTCGTCGTTCTCGCCGTGGCGGGCCCCTGGCTCGCCCCGTACGACCCGGACGCGATGAGCGACCAGTTGCTGCAACCGCCCTCCGCCGACCACTGGTTCGGGACGACGCAGACCGGGCAGGACGTTCTCTCGCAGATCCTGGTCGGCACCCGCGGCGTGCTGCTCGTCGGCTTCCTCGCCGGCATCCTGGCGACGGTGCTGTCCGTGCTCATCGGGGTCAGCGCCGGATTCCTCGGCGGAGCCGCCGACGAAATCCTCTCGATGCTCTCCAACATCTTCCTCGTCATCCCGGGCCTGCCACTGATCATCATCATCGCGAGCTTCGTCGAGGACACCGGGGACCTGCTGATCGCCGCCGTCATCGCCCTCACCTCCTGGGCCTGGGGCGCGCGCGTCCTGCGCGCCCAGACCCTGTCGCTCCGGCGCCGCGACTACGTGGAGGCGGCGCGGGCGACCGGCGAATCCACCTGGCGGATCATCCTGTTCGAGGTCATGCCGAACCTCACCGCCGTCATCGCGTCCGGCTTCGTCGGCACCGTCATCTTCGCGGTCCTCTCGGAGATCACCCTCGCCTTCATCGGCGTCGCCGACATCTCCCACTGGAACTGGGGCACCGTGCTCTTCTGGGCCCAGTCCAACCAGGCCCTGGCCCAGGGAGCCTGGTGGTGGTTCGTCCCGGCCGGACTGTGCATCGCCCTGCTGGGCACCGCCCTCTCGCTCATCAACTTCGGCATCGACGAGTTCGTCAACCCGCGCCTGCGCACCGCGACCGGCGCCTCCCGAAAGGTCCGGATGCGGGTCGGCTTCACCCCGGTGGCCCGCACCGCGCCCGAGGCGCCCACCGCACCCGGGTCGCCCGGAACGCCCAGCAAGGAGCACAGCGCATGACCGCCGAGCCGATCCTCACCATCAGCGGCCTGAACGTCGACTACGGCACCGGTGCGAGCGGTGTCCGCGCGCTGCGGGACATCGACCTCACCCTGCACCGCGGTGAAGTCCTCGGCCTGGCAGGCGAGTCGGGCTCGGGCAAGTCCACACTCGCGTACGCCGTGACCCGGCTGCTCTCCCCACCCGGGGTGATCACCGGGGGCGACGTCCACTACCACCGGCCGGGCGGCGGGCCCGTCGACATCCTCTCCCTCACCCCGGACGAGCTGCGCGCCTTCCGATGGCAGGAACTGTCGATCGTGTTCCAGGGCGCGATGAACTCGCTGAACCCGGTGCACACCGTCCACAGCCAGCTCACCGACGTCCTCACCGCGCACCGACCCGGCATGCGGGCGGCCGAGCGCACCGCGCGGGCCGAGGAACTGCTGCACCTCGTCGGGATCTCCGCCGACCGGCTCGCCGCCTACCCGCACCAGCTCTCCGGCGGCATGCGGCAGCGCGTGATGATCGCGATGGCACTCGCCCTGGAACCCGAGATCGTCATCATGGACGAGCCCACCACCGCCCTCGACGTGGTGATGCAGCGGCAGATCCTGCGCAAGCTGGTGGAGCTGCGGGAGCGCCTCTCCTTCTCCGTCGTGTTCATCACCCATGACATCTCGCTGCTGATCGAGTTCTCCGACCGGATCGCGATCATGTACGGCGGACGGATCGTCGAGCAGGCCGGCGCCGCCGAAATCTACCGCGACCCCCGCCACCCCTACAGCGAGGGCCTCCTGCACTCCTTCCCCGCGCTGCACGGACCCCGCCGCGAGCTCACCGGCATCCCCGGCTCGCCCCCGCACCTGTCCGCGATGCCCACCGGCTGCGCCTTCCACCCCCGCTGCGGCAAGGCGTTCGAGCCGTGCGCCCGGCGAGTACCGGTTCTCGCCCCGCCGGAGGCAGGCCAGGACCGCGAGGCCGCCTGCTGGCTGCACCACTGACCGACCGTACCGACGCACACCACCCCGCAGCAGAACCGGAGTCACGGAGAGCCATGAACCTCGTCACGCCCCGCAGCAGCCCGCAGCCCACCGCCGTCCAGGGACTCCCTTCCGACTTCCGCTGGGGCGTCGCCACCTCCTCGTACCAGATCGAGGGCGCAGCCTCAAAGGACGGCCGCACCCCTTCGATCTGGGACACCTACTGTCGTGTGCCGGGCGCCGTCCACAACGCGGAACACGGTGACGTGGCCTGCGACCACTACCACCGGATGCCCGAGGACGTGCAGCTGATCGCGGGCCTCGGCGTCGACACGTACCGCTTCTCGCTGGCCTGGCCGCGTATCCAGCCGGGCGGCCGGGGCCCCGCCAACGCCAAGGGCCTCGACTTCTACAAGCGACTGGTCGACGAGCTCCAGGACAGGAACGTCACCCCCTGGATCACCCTCTACCACTGGGACCTGCCGCAGGAGCTGGAGGACGCGGGCGGCTGGCCGGCCCGCGACACAGCCCTGCGCTTCGCCGAGTACGCCATGCTCGCCTACGAGGCACTGGGCGACCGGGTCGAGCACTGGACGACCCTGAACGAGCCGTGGTGCTCGGCGATGCTCGGATACGCCTACGGGGTGCACGCCCCCGGCCGCACCGACCTGGGCGACGCCATGGGAGCCGTCCACCACCTGCTTCTGGGCCACGGTCTCGCCGCCCGGCAGATGCGTGAGGCGGCGGGGAGCAACCCGCTGGAACTCGGCATCACCCTCAACCTCGGCACCGCCACCCCGGAGACCGGCAGCGAGGCGGACCGGGAGGCCTGCCGCCGCGCCGACGGCATGGGCACCCGTCTCTACCTCGACCCGATCGTCCACGGCCGCTACCCGCAGGACGTCGTCGACGACCTCGCGGCGCAGAACATCGAACTGCCCGTCCAGGAAGGCGACCTGGCCGCCATCGCCACCCCCCTCGACGTCCTCGGTGTCAACTTCTACCGGGGCGCCCTGTTCTCCGGAGTCACCGAAGACGGATCGCCGACCGACGCCGGCGGCCTGCCCGTCGTCCGCGGGGTGGAGCGCGACCTGCCCCGCACGGCCATGGACTGGGAGATCACCCCCACCGAGCTCACCGATCTGCTGCTGCGGCTCCAGCGCGACTACGGGCTGCCGACCGTCATCACCGAGAACGGAGCGGCTTTCGACGACACGGTCGCCGCCGACGGCTCGGTGCCCGACACCGACCGCACCGCCTATCTCGCCGACCACGTCGCCGCCGTGTCCGAGGCCCGCAGGCAGGGCGCGGACGTCCGGGGCTACTTCGCCTGGTCGCTGATGGACAACTTCGAGTGGGCCTACGGCTACGACAAGCGGTTCGGCATCGTCCGCGTCGACTACGACACACAGGTGCGGACGCTCAAGGACAGTGCCAAGTGGTACCGCGACACGATCCGGCTCACCCGGAACGCCAGCACCGACTGATCTCCCCCGTGCCGAACCACCACCGGAGCAGAGAAGAGCCGCACATGCCCCGTACGCCCCACGCACGCGCACGCCACCGGGCGAGACCGGTGACCGCCGCGCTCGCCGCCGCCACCGTCCTCGCCTCCCTGCTCGCCGGAGCCGTCCCCAGCGCGGCGGCCGACGGCGACGAGCCCGCACCGGTCCTCGTCGACCGTTTCGAGGGCGAGGTCCCCCTCGGCAACCCGCCGGCCGACTCCCTGTTCACCTGGGGCGGTGACAGCGACGACCACCCCGCTCTGGAGCTCAAGGAGCGCGCCGACGCCCCCGAAGGCGCCAAGGTCCTCCAGGGCACCTACGACATCAGCGCCTACGGCGGGCTCAGCCACGAGTTCGCCGTGGACCAGCCCCCGAAGGACTGGACGGCCCACCAGGGCATCCGCTTCTGGTGGTACGGCCAGAACACCGCGCCGCTGCCGCCCGGTTCGGGCAAGCGGATCAACTTCGAGATCAAGGACGGCGGCGCGAACGGTGGCGCCTCCGAGCTGTGGACCACCTCCTTCACCGACGACTGGGAGGGCTGGCACCAGGTCGAGATCCCCTTCGCGGACTTCGTCTACCGGGCCGACTACCAGCCCGTCGGCGGCATCGACCAGGTCCTCGGCCTGAACGAGATGTGGGGCTACGCCCTCACGCTTCCGACCGGCGCACCCGGCTCCTTCGCCATGGACGCAGTCGAGCTGTACGGGAAGGCCGACCCGGCCCTGAAGTCGAACGTCGTCGTCGACTCCGCCGTGCACCCGGTGACGGAGGGCGCTACCGCGGACATCAAGATCTCCGTCGCCACCACCGGCTCCCTCCCCGTCGAGGAGCCCGTCACGGTCGCGTACACCACGAAGGGCGGCAGCGCCGGCGCCGGCAAGGACTACACGGCGGTCACCGGCACGCACACCTTCCCGGCGGGCACCGCCTCCGGCAGCACGCACACCGTCTCCGTGGACACCGCCAAGGACAAGGGTGCCGAGCCGGCGGAGACGATCCCGCTGGAACTCACCGTCACCGGGGCCAAGGCGCCCAAGGAGAACCCGCAGGTCGTCATCGACGCCCACGGACTGCCGTACCAGAACACGAAGCTCCCGGTGAAGAAGCGCGTCGCCGACCTGCTGTCGCGGATGTCCCCGGCCGAGAAGGCCGGCCAGATGACCCAGGCCGAACGCAACGCGCTGAAGGCGCAGGGCGATATCGCCACGTACGACCTCGGCTCGCTGCTCTCCGGCGGCGGCTCCGTGCCCACCCCGAACACGCCCGAGGCCTGGGCGAAGATGACCGACGCCTACCAGTTGCGCGCGCAGGCGACCCGCTTCCAGATCCCGCTGATCTACGGTGTGGACGCGGTGCACGGCCACAACAACGTGATCGGCGCGACGATCATGCCGCACAACATCGGCATCGGCGCGAGCCGTGACCCGAAGCTCGCCGGGAAGACGGGCGCCGTCACCGCGAGCGAGGTCCGCGCCACCGGCGTCCCGTGGGACTTCGCACCCTGTGTGTGCGTCACCCGTGACGAGCGCTGGGGACGTTCCTACGAGGCGTACGGAGAGGACCCGGCCCTGGTCGAGGCCATGGAGACGGTCATCACCGGCATGCAGGGCAGCCCGTCCGGCAGGGACCTCGACCGCAACGACAAGGTGCTGGCCAGCGCCAAGCACTTCGTCGGCGACGGCGGCACGGACTTCGGCTCGTCGACGACCGGTTCGTACACCATCGACCAGGGCGTCACGAAGGTCACCCGCCAGGAACTCGAAGCGGTGCACCTCTCGCCGTTCACCGAGTCCGTGAAGCGGGGCGTGGGCACGGTCATGCCGTCGTACTCCTCGCTGGACATCATCGGCGACGACGCCGGCCCGGTGAAGATGCACGCGCACGCGGAGATGATCAACGGCGTACTCAAGGACCGGATGGGCTTCGAGGGCTTCGTCATCAGCGACTGGCAGGCCATCGACCAGATTCCCGGTGACTACGCGAGCGACGTCCGCACCTCGGTCAACGCCGGGCTCGACATGATCATGGTCCCGACCGCGTACCAGGACTTCACGAAGACGCTCCAGGACGAGGTCACCGCCGGCCGGATCACCCCGGCCCGGATCGACGACGCGGTGTCCCGGATCCTGACGCAGAAGTTCCGCCTCGGCCTCTTCGAGAAGCCGTACGCCGACACGACGAACCTGGACAAGGTCGGCTCCGCCGAGCACCGTGCGGTCGCCCGCGAGGCAGCCGCCACGTCCCAGGTGCTGCTGAAGAACGACGGCGCGGTGCTGCCGCTCAAGGCGTCGCAGAAGGTCTACGTCGCCGGCTCCAACGCCGACGACCTCGGCAACCAGGCCGGCGGCTGGACCATCAGCTGGCAGGGTGCCTCCGGTGCCACCACCACGGGCACGACGATCCTGAAGGGCATCGAGAAGAACACCTCCGGGGCCACCTGGTCCCAGGACGCCTCCGCCCCCACCGAGGGGTACGACGTCGGAGTCGTGGTCGTCGGCGAGAAGCCGTACGCCGAGGGCATCGGGGACGTCGGCAACGGCCATGACCTGGAACTCACCGACGCCGACAAGAAGGCCGTCGACACCGTCTGCGCCGCCATGAAGTGCGCGGTCCTCATCGTCTCGGGCCGTCCGCAGCTCATCGGCGACCGCCTCGGTGACATCGACGCCCTGGTCGCCTCCTGGCTGCCCGGCACCGAGGGCGACGGTGTCGCCGACGTCCTCTACGGCAAGCGGGCCTTCACGGGACAGCTCCCGGTGACCTGGCCGAAGTCCGAGTCGCAGCTGCCGGTCAACGTCGGCGACGCGGCGTACGACCCGCAGTTCCCGTACGGCTGGGGACTGACCACCCTCGAAAAGGCCCCGACGGGCGGCGAAGTCACCCTCACCGGCCTCGCCGTCGCCGCGCGGCTCGCCGAGCGGGCGGGCCTCGGGAAGACCGCGGCGGGCAAGGAGATCGTGGACCGGGCGAGGCTGCTGGTCCAGCAGAAGACCGGCGGGAAGCTCACCGAGGCGGTGTCGAAGCCGTTCGCCGAGGCCGACCACCTGCTGCTCACCGGTGACCTCGACGGAGCGGTGGCGAAGCTGCGCACGGCGTACCGCGCCGTGTAACAGCGGACACGTGACCCGGGCGGGCGACGCATTTTTCGCCCGTCCGGGTTACTTTCGGAGTATGCGGAAAAGGCTGTTCGCTCCCCTGTGGGCCTGCCTGCTGCTGATGATCTCGGCGGCCGTGCTGGCACTCATCCCCGCTGCCCAGGCCGCCGCCCCTGCGACGATCGACGACGCCGCCCGCGCTCTGCGCCAGGGCCCCGTGTACGTCGACCCGGCGGCTTCCGGTCAGCTCTCGGCGTCCCAGGAGGCCGCTCTGGAGAAGAAGATCACGGACGCCGACAAGCCGGTCTTCGTGGCCGTCCTGCCCGCGACGTCCGCGTACCCGCCCGAGAACCTCCTGCAGAACCTGCGCACCGACACCGGGATCACCGGCGTCTACGCGGTCCGCCTCGGCGACGGCTTCGACGCGGGCGCCGACCCGCAGGTGATGCCGACCCGGGCCGTCGAGAACCTCACCACCGCCGTGAAGGCACCCGGCACGGACACGTCCGCCGCGACCCAGCTCAACGCCTTCGTCGACCGCGCCGTCGACGAGGCCAAGGGCAGCGCCCCGGCCTCCTGGTCCGGCGGCGGGGCCGCCGACGGCGCCGCGAACGGCGTGCCGGTGGGCGGACTGATCGTCCTCGGCGGCGTCGTCCTCGTGGGCGGAGGCACCGCGCTCGCCGTGGCCCGCCGGAACAGGAAGCGCAAGGAGGAGGAAGAGCAGGCCGCTCTCGAGAGGCTGCGCGTCGTCGTGGACGAGGACATCACCGCGTACGGCGAGACCCTGGACCGGCTGGACTTCCACCCCGCCGAGAAGGGCGCCGACGACGCGATGCGCATCGACTACGAGCGCGCGCTCGACTCCTACGAGGACGCCAAGTCCCGCATGGGCAACGCCCGGCACCCCTCCGACGTACGCGAGGTCACCCGCGCCCTGGAGGACGGCCGGTTCTCTCTCGCGGTCCTGGAGGCCCGCCGTAAGGGCGGCGTGCTCCCGGCGCGCCGGCCGCCCTGCTTCTTCGACCCGCGCCACGGGCCCTCGGTCGCGGACGTCCTGTGGACGCCGTCCGGCGGTGCGGCCCGCGAGGTCCCGGTCTGCGGCGCCGACGAGGTCCGCCTGCGCGAGGGCGAGGACCCGATGAGCCGCACCGTCGACGTCGGCGACGGCCGGCGGCGCCCCTACTGGGAGGCGGGGCCTGCCTACGGCCCCTGGGCCGGCGGCTACTTCGGCGGCGGCCTGCTGCCGGGCCTGCTGGTCGGCACCATGCTCGGCTCGATGCTCTCCACCCCCGCGTACGCGGGGGAGTACGGCGGCGGCGACTTCGGCGGAGGCGGGGGCGGTGACTGGGGCGGCGGTGACGTCTCCGGTTCCGACTTCGACTCCTCCGGCTTCGGCGGCGGTGGTTTCGGCGACGGCGGCGGTTTCAGCGGCGGCGGAGGCTTCGACGGCGGAGGGTTCTAGGTGCGGAGAACCTACTGCCAGGTCGCGGTGTCGGGGTCGATGCCGTGGGCGCGCGCGCAGGCGTCGACGATTCGACGGAACCACGTGGCAAGGCCTGCGCGGATGCCGTCGTAGTGGGCGGCAAATGCCGGATCGGCCTCATACATGCGGCCGAGACAGACCTGCATCTGCCTGGTGAGGGGAAAGTACGAAGCGGACATCTCGCGGTGCTGTTCGACGAGGTGATTCGCTTCCGGGCTGCCAGGTGTGACGCCGGCGTCCATCGCGTCCCCGAGGGCGCGGTCGAGGCGGGCAACGGCGTCGGCGATGTCCTGCCATTCCTCCGGACCGCGAGAAGCTGAGCGTTCGGCGTACTGCTGCCATTGCGCCGTGTCTCCGTAGCGCTGACGGGCTTGGGCGGGCCAGTCCGGGTCCCACTGGGGGCCGAAGATCGCGGCCTGCTGCTCGATGGTCAGCAGCAGGCCGCGCTCGTGGGCGTCGATCATTCGATCCAGTCCGGCGCTGAGCTGCTGGAGGCGGTCGATCCGTTCAGCGACATCGTTGCGCTGCGCGCGCAAGGCACCGGGCACGTCTGCGGTCGAGTCGTCCAGGACGGCCCGGATCCTGTCCAGGCCGAGACCGGTCTCGCGGCAGACGACGACGCGGTGCAGGCGTTCCAGATCACCAGCGGTGTAGACCCGGTATCCGGCAGCCGTGCGCAGTGACGGCCGCGCCAGACCGATCTCGTCCCAGTGGTGCAGCGCGCGGACCATCACGCCCAGACGCGTCGAGACCTGACCGACGGTCAGGCCGTCGGCGTCGGTGGGATCAGGCATGCTCCTCATTGTCACCGCGACCGACGCCCGGCGGGGTGATCCCGATGGACTCAAGGTTCCGCGCCTCCTGACCGGCCGGATCGAAGGGCTTCGCCGCAGTGAAGACGATCCGTGCGTTCTCGGGGGTGATCACCTCCACATCGCGGGTGTTCCAGAAGGTGTCCCGTGGACCGTCGACCGAGTCCGGACGCAGCGCACGGCAGGCTTCGACAAGGGAATCGACCTGGCTGACGCTCATCGCAGGCGTCTCCTCCGGATCGCTCGCCGCCGTGACGAGGAGTACGTCCTGGAAGGCCCACCGGCGCAGATGCACGAGTTCGCCCGGGATGCTGAACAGCTCGATGAACCCGAGCCCACGAATCCAGAAGTCGACCGACGCCGCCAGGTCGCTCGTGGGGATCGTCACGAACGCCGGCATCCCGTAGATGCCACGGAACGGCTCCGGCGGGACCGCATCCGGGCCGGGAGTGGGTACGGGCTTGTCTCGAACGCGTTGTAGTAGTCGCTCATGCACACCACCCTTCCGCCTCACGCAACGTGAGGGTCAAGCCGGGCGGGCGCCCTCCCACGTCTCCGGGGCCCACATGCCCGAGCGCTTGAGCGATGCCGGGCAGTGCAGGTAGATCTCGTCGATGTCCACGACCAGCGCCAGATCGGGGCGGCGGCCCTTCACCGTCATCCCGTCGAAGAAGGGGGCGTCGGTGAGGATGCGGGCGCGGCCGTTGATGCGAAGGACGGTCATCGTGCCCGGTATGAGGTAGAGCAGCCCGACGTGCGGGTTGGACAGGATGTTGTGGAAGCTGTCGCCGCGACGGTTGCCCGGCAGGTCGGGCAGCGCGAGGGTGCGCGAGTCAAGGACGAGCGTGAAGCCCGGTTCGCCGCCGCGCGGTGAGGTGTCGCAGTTGCCGTCGGCGTCGGAGGTCGACACGGCGCAGAACGGCGCACGGGCCAGGAGGCCCAGGTCGTCCTCGGTGAGCTCCTCGTGCACCTTGTCGATGACGAGCGGCCACGGTGTGCCGAGGATCTCGCGCAACTGCTCCGCCGACTCCAGGGGCACCGCCCCGGCCAGGGGGTCACCGTCGGGGGAGGGCGCGACGGCGGTGGCTGCCACGGGCGCTGCGTTCGGCAAGGGATTCTCCGTACCTCTTGGGGGCACCGCAGCGGATCGCTGACCTGGCACTGTTAGGCTCACCTTACTTATGCTCGCGGGTGCACTCCGTCCCGGGGGCGACGAGCGAGGGTGAGGAACAGTGCGCAACCGCATGTCGCAGCCCCGGGTGTACGGGCTGTGAGCGGACCAGTACTCCACGGAGCGGACGGACGGAAGACCGGGGCACCCGAGCGGCGTCGTGCACGCAGCCGCCCCGTCCTGGCCCTCGGACTCCTCGCCGCCGTGGCCGTCCTGCTGCTGACCGTCCTGGCGAGCCTCGCCGTCGGCTCCGGGGACGTGGCCTTCGATGACGTACTGAGGGGCGTGTTCGACCCGGACCTCGGTGTCAAGGGCCAGCTCATCGTCCAGGAGGTCCGCGTTCCCCGCACCGTGGCGGGTCTGCTGGCCGGGGCGGCGCTCGGCCTGGCGGGCACGGTGATGCAGGGAGTGGCCCGTAATCCGCTCGCCGATCCCCAGCTGCTCGGCATCAACGCGGGTGCCTCGGTCGCCGTGGTGTGTTCGATCAGCTTCTTCGGGTTCACGGTCGTCACGCAGTACATCTGGTTCGGCTTCCTCGGCGCACTCCTCGCCGCCCTCCTCGTGTACGGCGTCGGCTCGCTCGGCCGCGAGGGCGCCACCCCGGTGAAGCTGGCGCTGGCCGGCGCGGCGACGAGCGCGGTACTCACCTCCGTGACCAGCGTGGTCCTGCTCCAGGACCGCGAGAGCTACGACCGCTTCCGCTTCTGGCAGCTCGGCGCGCTCACCGCCCGGGACGCGGAGGTGCTGTGGCAGGTGTCCCCGTTCATCGCGGCCGGCGCGGTCCTGGCGCTGCTCCTCGGCCCGCAGCTCAATGCCTTGTCCCTCGGCGACGACCTGGCCCGCGGCCTCGGCCAGCGGGTGGGCCTCGCCCGGCTGACCTCGGCACTCGCCGTCGTGCTGCTGTGCGGCGCGGCGACCGTCGTCGCCGGTCCGATCGGCTTCGTCGGCCTCGCCGTACCGCACGCCGCCCGGCTCATCACCGGCCCCGACTACCGCTGGGTCCTCCCGTACAGCATGGTGCTCGCCCCGGTCATGCTGCTCGTCGCCGACATCGTCGGCCGGGTCGTCGCCCCGCCCGGCGAGGTGCAGGTGGGCGTGGTCACCGCCGCGATCGGCTGCATCCCCTTCATCTGGCTCGTCCGGCGCAGGAAGCAGGTGGAGCTGTGACCGGGCTCCTGCGCGAGGAGACGCCCGATGCCCGCCTCGCGGACGCCGTCCGCACGGTGACACGGGTACGCGGCCGTGGGCGCCGCCGCTCCGTGCTGGTGGCGGCCTGCCTGCTGTCCGCCGTGGTGGCGGCGTTCGCCGTCTCGCTCAGTGTCGGCGACATGGTGATGCCGCTCGGCAAGGTCGTGGAGACCCTGTCCGGCGGCGGTGACGGCGGCTCGCGGTTCGTCGTGCTGGAACTCCGCCTGCCCCGGGCGCTGCTCGCGATCCTCGTCGGCATCGGCTTCGGGCTCTCCGGAGCCGTCTTCCAGTCCCTGCTGCGCAACCCGCTGGCCAGCCCGGACGTCATCGGCATCAGCGCGGGGGCGAGCGCGGTCGCCGTCACCGCGTCGCTGCTCTTCCAGGTCAGCGGCCTCGCCCTGTCCGGAAGCGCCCTGGTCGGGGCGGTGGGCGCCGGCGCGGCGATCTACCTGCTCGCCTGGCGCCAGGGCGTCGCCGGCCAGCGCCTCGTGCTGATCGGCGTAGGCTTCGGCACCGGCCTGAGCAGCATCGTCTGGTACGTGATGGCACGCTCCGACACCGCCGACGCCCAGGAGGCGTACCTCTGGCTGACGGGCACCCTCAACGGCCGCTCCTGGGGCCAGGTGTGGCCGCTGCTGAGCGCCCTCGCCGTCCTCGTGCCGCTCACCGCTCTCGCCGCCCGCGCGCTGGGCCCGCTCCAGCTCGGGGACGACGCGGCCGCCGGTCTCGGTGCCCGGGTCGAGCCCGGCCGGCTGGCGCTGCTGGGCTGTGCGACCGCCCTCGCGGGCGTCGCGACCGCGGCGGCGGGGCCCATCGGCTTCGTGGCGTTCGTGGCCGGGCCGATCGCCCGCCGTCTGGTCCCGGGACGGGGCGCGGCCCTGCCGCACGCGGCCCTGACCGGGGCCCTGATCGTCCTGGTGGCCGACTTCGGCGCCCAGCACCTGCTGCCGTCGGTCCAGCTGCCGGTGGGCGCGGTCACCAGCATCATCGGCGCCCCCTATCTGCTGCTGCTCCTGGCCCGCGCCAACCGCGGGGGCAGCGGTGGCTGACCTGCGGACATCCCGGACGGGCGACTTCGAGACGGACGACAAGGAAAGGCGTGGCAGCGCCATGACTGAACACACTCTTCGAGCCCAGGACGTCCGTCTCGGCTACGGCGACCGGGAGATCGTCTCCGGCTTGAGCGTCAGCGTCCCGCCGGGCCGGATCACGGTCATCGTGGGACCGAACGCCTGCGGCAAGTCGACGCTGCTGCGGGCGATGGCGCGGCTGCTCGCACCCTCGGAGGGCGCGGTGCTGCTGGACGGCCGGAGCATCCAGGAGATGCCGACGAAGGAGGTTGCCGCGGTGCTCGGCATCCTTCCGCAGAGCCCGTCCGCCCCGGAGGGGATCACGGTCTCCGACCTCGTCGGGCGCGGCCGTTATCCGCACCAGGGCTGGTTCCGGCGCTGGGGCGCCGAGGACGACGAGGCGGTCGCCCAGGCGTTGCTCTCGACGGGCACCCTGGACCTCGCCGAGCGCCCGGTGGACGAACTCTCGGGCGGGCAGCGCCAGCGGGTATGGATCGCGATGGCGCTCTCGCAGCGTACGGACATCCTGTTGCTGGACGAGCCGACGACCTTTCTGGACGCCAGCCACCAGCTGGACGTCCTGGACCTGCTCACCGACCTGAACCATGAGCACGGCGTCACGATGGTGGCGGTGCTGCACGACCTGAATCTGGCCTGCCGCTACGCCGACCACATGATCGCCATGAGGGACGGGCAGATCGTCGCGGAGGGCCGGCCGTCCGACATCGTGACGGAGTCGCTGGTCGGCGAAGTGTTCGGCATGCGCTGCTCGGTGATGGAGGATCCGGCGTCGGCTACGCCCATGGTGGTGCCGCTCGGCCGCCACCACGTGCGGGGCGCGGCTGCCCATCCCGGAGCATGATCAACGTGTAGTTAGGCTACCCTAATCGGCATGAACGATTCTGCTCCACGCCCCCGCCGCACCCCGGTCCTGATGGCAGGTGTCGTCGCGGCCCTCCTCGTCGGCCTGGCCGCCTGCGGCTCCTCCGACGACACCGCGGGCTCCGATTCCGCCTCCTCCTCGGGCGGGGCGGCCGAGGGCGCCTTCCCCGCGAAGGTCGCGACGAAGTTCGGCGACGTCACCGTCGACAAGGCCCCCAAGCGCATCGTCGCGCTGGGCTGGGGCGACGCCGAGACGGTCCTCGCCCTCGGCGGTCAGCCCGTCGGGGCGAGTGACTGGCTGGCGTTCGGCGGCGAGGGCGTCGGACCGTGGGCCAAGGGCATGTACGACAAGAGCCCGCAGATGATCGGCACGCTGGAGCCCGAGTTCGAGAAGATCGCGTCCCTGCAGCCCGACCTCATCCTGGACACCAAGTCCAGCGGCGACCAGACGCGTTACGACACCCTGAGCAAGATAGCCCCGACCGTGGGCGTGCCCGAGGGCGGCGATCAGTACAAGCTCTCCTGGGAGAAGCAGACCGAGATGGTCGCCGCCGCGATGGGCGTCCCGGAGAAGGGCGAGAAGCTCATCGCGGACACCGAGGCGAAGTTCGCCGAGGCCGTGAAGGCGCACCCCGAGTTCAAGGGCAGCACGGTCACGCTCGGCTCCCGGACCTCCGAGGGCTACGGCGCCTACGTGTCCGGAACCGGGCGGGTCGACTTCGTCGAGCGCCTCGGCTTCGAGAACAACCCGGCCGTCGAGGCCAAGGCCGGTGAGGGCTTCTCGGTTCCCGTCTCCAAGGAGAACCTGGACCTCCTCGACGCCGACCTGACGGTCATGGCCCCCATCGGCATCCCGGCCACCGACATCAGCGACGACCCGCTGTACAAGGCCGTCCCGTCGGTGAAGGCCGGGCACTCCCTCGTCTTCGACGACCAGGGCATCAGTCAGGCGTTCGCCACCGACTCGGTGCTGTCGACCGGCTACGCGATCGACAAGGTCGTCCCGCTCTTCGCGGAGAAGATGAAGTAGGCGGCCGCACCGCTTCGCACCCCGCTTCCCGTGCCACCTGGTGGCGCGGGGAGTGAACGGGTGCCAATCTTGGCCTGATGGACCGCGATGAGGTGGAGAAGCAGCTGCTGGACGGTCTGACCGTCGACACCAGCAGGCCGGAACAGCCGATCCTGCTGGACGCGGCGGGCAGGCCGATCAAGACCTGGCGCGAGAACTACCCGTACGACCGCAAGATCCGCCGCAAGGAGTACGAGCGGATCAAGCGCATCCTGCAGATCGAGATGCTCAAACTCCAGCGGTGGACCAAGGACACCGGCGCGCGGGTCGTCGTGCTCTGCGAGGGGCGGGACGCGGCCGGCAAGGGCGGCACCATCCAGCGCTTCACCGAGCGCCTCAATCCGCGTGGCGCGCGCATCGTGGCCCTGGACAAGCCCACGGACCGCGAGCGCGGCCAGTGGTACTTCCAGCGCTATGCGGCTCACCTTCCGGCGCCGGGCGAGATCGTCTTCTTCGACCGCTCCTGGTACAACCGGGCCGGGGTCGAACGCGTCATGGGCTTCTGCACCCCGCCGGAGTACGAACTCTTCCTCAGGCAGTGCCCGGCCTTCGAGCAGATGCTCGTCGACGACGGGATCGTCGTCGTCAAGTTCTGGTTCTCCGTCTCCCGCGCCGAGCAGCGCACGCGCTTCGCCATCCGCCAGGTCGACCCGGTGCGCCAGTGGAAGCTCTCGCCGACGGACATAGACTCCCTCGACCGGTGGGACGACTACACCACGGCGAAGATCGACATGTTCCGCGCCACGGACACCGGGCACGCGCCGTGGACCGTGGTGAAGAGCAACGACAAACGCAGGGCCCGCCTCGAAGCGATGCGCAGTCTCCTCGCCCGCGTCGACTACGCGGCGAAGGACCCCGACGCCGTCGGCAAGCCGGACCCCCTCATCGTGGGCGCCGCCGCGACCCTGCTGGAGCCGGGCGAGGAGGACACCGCCCTCTCACCCACCCGCCTCGCCCCGAACACGGAGGGGCCCGGGGAGCACCCCTGAGAGGTCTCAGCCGCGCGTGGCGATGACGTCGTCGTCAACGGTGGCCGGCGTCTTGCCGTGCCTGTTCTGCTCCGTGGCAGGGGGAGGGGCCACCGAGGTGCGGCCCCGCGTCGTGATGCTCGTGGCTCTCCTGCTGCGGACAGGTCCGCGAGGGCGGAAACCCGGATGTGGGCGGGTGAGAAGGAGGGCCGCGAGGGTAACTCCGCAGTCAGGACAGATCCGGGCAGGCAGACGGACGGCTGGCCCCTCGATCCGCGCGCGGGCCGCGCCGTGCCGGTCAAGTGGGCTCATCCCGGGCACTGTTCAGCGCTGCCGGAAGGCCGCCTCTCCGTCGTATGCCGAGTTTGCGGTAGGTGCTGGTGAGATGGGTTTCCACCGTACGCCGCGCCAGGTGCAGCTGTTCGGAGATCTCGGCGTTCGTCCGGCCGTCGGAGGCCAGTGTGGCGATGCGGAGTTCGCCGGCGGTCAGTGAGCCGCGGCCCGTGAGCGCGGCGTTCCTGCTGCGGGCGCCGCTGGCGCCCAGGGCCAGTTCCGCGCAGCCGGACAGCCGGACCGCGCCCAGTCGTTCGGCCGCCGTCGCGGCCTCCCTGAGCAGCGTGCGTGCACGGCGAGGCTGACCGGCGGCCGTGAGCTGGATGCCGTGGGCGATGAGTGCGGGGATCAGCTCGATGTCGAGTGATGTGCCGCGCAGGATGCCGACGGCCTCGGCGGTGAGTTGGAGACCGCGTCGGCCGCCGGTGGCCGCGCCGAGGACGCGCAGGGCGCGACCCCGGGCCCGGGGCGTGTCCCATACGGCGGCGTACCGGCTCTCCTCGGCGGCGAGCGTGAGGGCCTCCCACGACTCCCCCAGCAGGAGATGGCATTCGGCGGCGGCCGAGCGCCACGGTGTGACGACAAGGCTCTCCACGTCGCGGCCGAGCTGGCGCCTGCCGCATTCCCGGAAGTCGCGCAGGGCGCCCGCAGGATCGCCGACGGACGCCCGCAGGACACCACGCGCGTAGAGGAATCGATCCTGCTCCCCATTGTCCTGTGCTTCGTCGACCTCGACACCGGCGATGAGCTGTTCGGCCTCGGCGGGACGGCCGCACTCGACGAGTGCGAGGACGCGGTGGGCCAGGAAGGTGCTCGCACCCGTGCGGGGCGAGTCGCCCGGAGCCGGGAGTCTGTCGGCGGTCTCCTCCAGCACCCGCCGGTGATCGCCACGCGCGGCAGCGGTGTCCACCCGCGCGTTGAGCAGCGGCCGGTGGGCGGGGTGCAGTGGCGTCAGCCGGTGTTCGGACAGCCCGGTCCTGATGATTCGTTCGGCGTCGTCCGACGCGTCGGCCCACTGCGCCACAGCGGCGGCCGCAGCCAGCAGGTAGGGCACCAGAAGTGGATCCTCCGGGGCCGTCAGCAGCCGCCGGACCTGCCGCATGGCCGACTCGGCGGACAGCAGCCCGGCCGTCGCCTCGTACCGGACCAGCAGGGCACGCAGAGCCGGGCTGATCCATTCCGGGGAGCGCTCGGCGCGCTCGCGCAGCCCGGTGTAGACGGCCCGCCGGATCTCGGGGTCGTGGTCGGAGAAGAACGCCGACGCCGTCTGGATCGTACGGGCGAGGACGGGTTCGCCGTCCAGCGAGCCCAGATCGCGCATGACGTCGAGCGCGGCGTACGGCTTGCCCCGGTGGGCCAGGACGTTGCCCAGGTTGACCGCGGCCACCACCCGGTCCCTGGGCCGCTCCTGGAGGTGCAGCGCCTCGGCCAGCCGGGGTATGCCACCGGTCCGTAAGGCGGCGAACTCCAGTTCGCCGAGCGCTGTGAGCACCGCGGCCCGGCGCTCGCGCGGCATCGGTTCGTCCAGCGCGCGGCGCAGATAGTGTGCGGCGGCGCCGGTCCTGCCGGCCCTGGACGCGTCGGCTGCCGCGTCCAGGAGGGCCTTGGCGAAGGGCGCCGTACCGCCGGGCGCCGTATGCAGCAGATGCCCGGCCACCGCCTCGGCCCCGTCGCCCCGGCGGTGGCGGATTTCCGCCGCGCGGAGGTGCAGGGCCTGCCGGTGCGAGCGCGGCCGGCCGTCGAGGACCGCTCCGCGCAGCAGAGGGTGCGCGAAGCGCGGGACGCCGGTACCAGGGGCGCGGCGCAGCAGTCCGAGCCGGAGCATCGCGGTGATCCAGCCACCGACGCGTTCGGGGTCGGTACCGGTGAGCTCGGAGAGGAAATCGGCGAATTCGTCGCCGAGGCCGTGGCCCGGGCAGGGGGCGCCGTGCCAGGCGGGCCCCTTGCGGGGGCCGGGCATACCGGGACCGCCGGAGAGCCCGTGTCCCCCCTCCACTTCGCCCTTCCTCCCCTCGCAGTACCGCGCCGCGTCCTCCAGTTCGGCGAGTGCGCGGGCGACCATGGTGCTCTCGTGGCCCGTGCTGCTCAGCCACCACGAGACCGCTGCCACGAACGCCCCCGGGTACAGCTCGGCGCAGTTCTCGGGCAGTCCTGGCTCCGGGCAGCCGCCGTCCGCGTCGCCGGGCCGGCCGCGGTGCGGGAAGACCGCCCGCAGATCGTCGAGCAGCGCGCGCAGCAGCAGCGGGTTGCCGGCGCCCGCCCGTACGCAGCCGTCCACCCAGGTGTCGCTGGTGTCCGGGCCCAGGGCACCGCGTACCAGCTCCTCGGCGGCGGGACGGCTCAGGGGCGCCACCGCGTGCATCCGGACCACGCCGGGGGGCAGGGAGTACGCGAGGCCCGGTGCCGGCGGGGCGATGTCGTACTGCCCGCGCTCGGTCACCACCATCAGGACCGGCATCCCGGCCAGCTGCCGGGCGCCCTCGGTCAGCCAGCGCCGGGAGGCCTGGTCGGCGAGGTGTGCGTCGTCGACGGCGACCAGCAGGGGTGAATCGGCCGCGTGCTCGCACAGCAACTGCCACAGGCGGGACGGGTGGCGGAGGTGGCGCGGGGTCTCCGGGGTGTCGCTCTGGAGGCCGGCGAAATTGCGCGGTGGGTCGAGGAGCTGAGTGACGAGGGCGAGGGGGATGCCGGAGCTCTCGGCGGAGGCATGGGCCCGCAGGACCCGCATGCCGAGCCCCGCGCCCAGTTCGGCGGCGGCCTCCAGCAGGGCGCTGCGGCCCGTACCGGTGGGCCCGCGGAACAGGACCAGCCGTCCGGATCCGTCCATGGCCCGGCCCACCTCCGCTGCCAGCAGGTCCAGCGCGGACTCGCGTTCGAGCAGTCCGGCTGAGGCGGGGCTCAGCGCCGACGGCGGGACCGTGACCGGTGGACGGGGGCGTAACCGACCCGATGACGCTTTCACGAGAACTTTGCCCCGATCTCGTGGTCGGTCTCGTGGTGGGCCACGTTGTGGTCGTCCTTTCGGCGAAGGAAGGATGGGAGGAGCGGGAACGGTTCGTTCCGACACTGCAAGACGCGAGGACGTACAGGCATGGTTGGTCGAGCCCCGGTCAGAATCCCCGTGGAGGTCCATGCGTCGGACCCGCTGTCCCTGGACGGAGCGGTCAGCCAGCTTCGGCGGCACTCCGAGGTGGAGCTCATCGATGAGGGCGCGGGCCGGCCGGGCACGGTCGCGGTCCTGCTGGCCGAGGCACTGGACGAACCCACGCTGTCGCGGCTGAGGCGGCTGACACGCGCGGACGGGACCAGGACCGTCCTCGTCACGAGCCTGATCCGCGAGGTGGAGCTGCTCCAGGTGATCGAGTACGGAGTCGGCGCGATCGTCTGGCGGCGCGAGGCCACCGGCCACCGCCTCCTACGGGCGGTCCTGGCGGCCTCCCGGGGCGACGGGGATCTGCCCTCGGACCTGCTGGGGCGGCTGATGGCCCAGGTCGGCACGTTGCAGCGCGGCGCGACCAGCGCGTCGGGCGCCACGGCATCCGGCCTGGCTCCACGCGAGGTCGATGTGCTCCGACTGGTGGCCGAGGGCATGGACACCGGGGAGATTGCCAGCAAACTGTCGTACTCCGAACGCACGGTCAAGAACGTCATGCACGGTCTGACGACCCGGCTGCAGCTTCGCAACCGTGCCCATGCCGTCGCATATGCCTTACGGGAAGGCTACATCTGATGGTCCGTGCGCCGATGCAAGGGCCCTGAGGGCAGGGGAAGGGCGACGCGGGGGTAGTGGTGTTGCCCCTCGACCGTCCCCCGTGCGCCTCGCGGGGCGGGCGTCCTGAAGGCGACGATGGACTGGGGCGCTCCGTGCCGAGGTCTGCCCGTGTCGGGCTGGACCCCGGACGGCCCGGCCGAGTGCAGTGACAGGCTGATACATGACAGGTCGTTCCGCGGCGGTTCGTTCGGCGACGAGCGGTCCCGCGACGGGCAGCGACGGTGAAGGGCAGGACGACCGTGATCCACGAGGTGGATGACATCCTGAGAGGGCTGCTCGTCCGCGGCGCTTTCGCCGGGTCCGACGTCGAGGTCACCTTCGACGCCCCGACGCGCGAGTGGGCGGCCAGACGGAACGCCCCTACCATCGACGCGTATCTCTACGACATCCGCGAGGACACCAAGCGGCGCCAGCGCGGCAAGATGTCGCTCCGCGACGAGCAAGGGATCGTCCTCAAACAGCACCAGCCGCCACGCTGGTTCCGGCTCTCATACCTCGTCACGGCCTGGACCAAGCGCCCGCAGGACGAACATCGGATGCTCTCCGCCGTACTGCACACGCTGCTGCCCAAGGAGATCCTCCCACCGGAGGACCTGACCGGCACACTCGCCGGACTGGGCCTCTCCGTCCCGCTGACCGTCGCGGGGCTGCACACCGAGGCGCGCTCACTCGCGGACATCTGGTCCGCGCTCGGCGGCGAACTCAAACCCTCGCTCGACGTGGTGATCACCGCGCCCTTCCTGGCCTACCCCGAGTACAGGGTCGGTCCGCCCGTCACGGAAGGGCTCGGCGTTCAGGTACGTGGGACGGAAGGCCGGCCCGACGACAGTCCCGTGCGTCACCACAGCGCGGAGAGCGTCGAAGTCGCCAAGAAGGACTTCGCGCAGAAGCACGGCACGACAGGAACGCCGCAGGAGCAGCGGAAGTGAGCGACCACTCCTCTCCGCTCCTCGAACGGCTCGCAGAGCTGCGCGAGCGGGTGGCCGACCTCGTCGAGCATCGCAGCGCCACCGACCCGACGGCCGCCGATCCGATGCGAGGGATGTATCTGACGGGCGACGCGGTACGGCACCTGCTGTCCGGGAGTACGGGGGGCGCCCGTCCCGCCGGCCCGGACGAGCTGGGCGGGTCCGGGGAACCGGAGACCGCGGAGAAGCCCGAGCCGTCCGACGACGACCGCCTGCACTGGCTCGCCCACTGGCTGGAGCTCAGCCCGCTCGACACCCAGATCCTGCTGATCGCGCTGGCCCCCGACCTGGACCGCACGTTCGAGTCGCTGTACGGCTACCTCAACGACGACGTCACACGTCGCCGGGCGACCGTCGCGCTCGCGCTCGACCTGTGCGGGGTCCCCACGCACTCCGCCGCCGGACGGTCCCGATTCCGTCCGGCCGCGCGGCTGCTCACTCGCGGACTGATCGAGATCGACGATCCCGAACGCCCCTTCCTCAGCCGCTCCTTGCGCGTTCCCGACAGGGTCGTCGCCCATCTGCTGGGCGACGACACCCCGGACTCGGCGCTGGAGGGGACCGTACGCCTGCTTCCGTACCTGCCCGTGGAAGAGGACGCTAAGAGCCCGGAGGGGGCGGCGAGCACCGGCACGGTGCACGGCGTGGACCCGCTGGTACGGAGGCTGGCGGATCAGCTTTCGGCGCGTCCGCTCATGGTCTACCTGCGTGAGCACCGCGACGGCGACGGGCTCGCCTTCGCCACCGTCGCCCTGGGCGCGGCCGGTGTCCCGGCCCTGCATCTCGTCCCGGGGGAACGCCCGGGGGGTCACCGCCCCGAGGAGCACGCGCCGGTGGAACGCACGGCGGGGGAGCGCCTCCCGTACCGGGAACTGCTCCGTGAGGCGAGGCTGACCGGGCGCGCGATCGTGGTGAGCTCGCTGCCCGAGAAGCCCCAGGAGCTGCTCCGGGCGCTCGCGGTGAACGACATCCCGGTGCTGCTCGCGGACTCGCGCCCGTACGACCCGCAGTGGTGGGACAGGGGGCGCGACCCCATCGTGCTGGACGCGCCCCGGCAGCGTGCCGGAGATCTCGACGCCTGGCGGGCGGCGCTCGGCCCGGAGGAGCCGCAGTTCGACCTGGCGCCGGTCGTCGCCGCGTACCGGCTCGGGCCCGGCGGGATCGACCGCGCGTCCCGCGCGGCGCTGGACCTCGCCGCGTTCGACGGTACGGAGCTGTCCGCCGCACATCTGCGGCTCGCGGCCCGGCAGCAGTCCGCATCGGGTCTCGAGCGGCACGCCCGCCGTATCCGGCCCGACGTCGGCTGGAACGACCTCGTGCTGCCCGAGGGCCCGCTGGCACAGCTACATGAACTGGTCCTTCGGGCCCAGCACCGCGACCGGGTGCTCGGCGACTGGCGGCTGAGCGCGGGCGGCGGGCGTGGGCGGGGCGTGGTGGGGCTGTTCGCGGGCGATTCCGGCACCGGGAAGACGCTCTCCGCCGAGGTGGTCGCGGGTGCACTCGGCCTCGATCTCTACGTCGTACAGCTGCCGTCCATCGTTGACAAGTACGTCGGTGAGACGGAGAAGAACCTGGAGCGGATCTTCACCGAGGCCGACCGGACGGACGCGGTGCTGCTCTTCGACGAGGCGGACGCCGTCTTCGGTAAGCGCTCCGAGGTCAGCAGCTCCAACGACCGCCACGCGAACATGGAGAGCGCCTATCTGCTCCAGCGTCTGGAGTCGTTCGACGGCATCGCTCTGCTGACCACCAACCTGCGTTCGAACATCGACGACGCCTTCACACGCCGGCTGGACCTGGTGGTGGACTTCCCCTTCCCCGACGAGGTGCAGCGCCTGGCGCTCTGGCGGCACAGCCTCGCCCACGTCCCGTGCGCCGACGACATCGATCCGGCGTCCTGCGCGGCGGACTTCGAGCTGGCGGGCGGCTCGATCCGCAGCGCGGTCGTCACGGCCGCGTACGCGGCGGCGGGCCGCGGCGACGGCGTCTCGACGGCGGATCTGCTGGCGGGCGCCCGGCGCGAGTACCGCAAGGCGGGCCGGCTGGTCCTGGACGACGCGTCCTGGTAGGCCGGTCGCGCCGGGGGCCGGGGTCGTCCACCAGGACGGCAGGCCCCCGGCCCCCGGGGCGACGACCCGGGTCGTCTACTCCATCGGTGCCGGGAGCCAGTCCTTGGCCGTCACCGTGCCCGGCTCGTCCTGTCCGTTGATCCAGCCCACCTTCGTCTTGTTGAGCGTCAACTCGTCGAGGACCCCGGTCTGCTCGGCAGCGAACTGGCCCTGGTACTCCTTGATCCTGCTGAAGAGGCCCGGGGTCGGCTTCTCCTTGCGCTGTACGTGCTCGCGCAGGTAGTCGATGTTGGCCTTCGTGCACGCGACCGTGATCGTCAGGTCGCCGTCGTCGAACTCGGCCTGCGTGCCCCAGAGCATGACGTTCCGCACCCACGGCACCTCCGGGCTGGGCTCGTCCGCCTTCAGCGACACCGTCTTCGCGTCGACGAAGTGCGATGCGAGGAGCGCGGTCATCGTGGAGCGGCCCAGGTTTCCGAGTCCGTCGGTCTTCGCCAGCGCGCTGAAGTCGCCGTACGTCGAGTCGTTGGACTGCTGGAAGCACTTCAGCGCCTTCTCGGTCGCAGCGTCCAGCTTGCCCACCGTGTGTGCGGCGGTCAGCTTGCAGCCACCTGCCCCCGAGGCCAGCCGTACCTGTGCGAACTGCACGAAGAGGTTCGGCTTGTCCTCCGACGTGATGGGCAGCGGGCCCCGCTCGACCTTCTTCTCCTCCTTCGCGGGCTTCTCCTCGCTCCCTCCGCCGCCGCCCGACGAATCCGGCTTCTCGGAGGGCTCGGTGTCCTGCGTGGGCTTCTGGGCCGGCTGCTCCGGCGGTTCATCCGGCAGCGCGGTGGCCGCCGCCTGCTCGAGCTTCGGCTGCGCGAGGGTGCGGACCGGTGCCTTGTAGGTGAACCAGAGCACGAGGCCGGTGATGGTGAGAGCGAGCAGCAGACTCAGCGTGGTCATCATCCAGAGCGGCAGCAGACTGCGCTGTACGTACGTCCCGTTCACCGCCAGGGGCTCGAACCCCGAGCGTCGCACCGACAGCTCGTAGGGCCGCTCCTGCTTCTGCCCCACCCAGGTGATCTGCCGGGGCTTGAGCGTCGCGTCGACGAAGGCGGCGCGGCCGGGCCGGATCTGGACGTTGGACGGGACGATCTCGTACGAGAGGTCGTCGCTGGCCTTGTCCCCGCCGCCGATCGACGCCGTGAGCACGGTGTTGCCGAGGTTGTCGACGGCCAGCTTGGGCCGGCCCCTGAAGCGCCCCTTGACGGTCTGCGGGACCAGCTCGGCCCGCACCTCCATGAACGTGGTGAAGGTGACGTTGCCCTCGGCGACCGTGGTGGTCTCCGGGTGCTCGGTGGGCAGGATGCGCACACCGTACGGGTGCGGCCCCGCGGTCGCGTCCGGGGTTCTGGGCGGGGCGAACGTCAGCTCCACGACTCCGGTGGTACCTGGAAAGAGCCTGAGGGAAGGCGGTTCCACCGAGACGTACGGTGCGACGTCGCCGACCGCCTCGAAGCGGTACTCATCGACGACGTCGCCGGTGTTGCGCAGACGCAGTCGTACGGTGGTGCTGCTGCCCGGGTCGACCGTGGTCGAGGCGGGCTCCAGAGATGTCCAGGTGGTCACCCGACGGACGCTACTGCCCATGGGAGAGGCGATGTCAGAGGACGCGGGGTAGTGCCGCTGCCCGAAAGGTAACGCGCGCTGCCCTCGCGTCCCTTCGCGTGCGACTCCGGTCGAGGGGCGGGGACCGCGCCAGCGGCCGCACTCCACGGTGCGGCGCCCGATGCCGCCCCGCCGCGTCCCTCCAGGAGCCGTGATGACGCGAGGAGACCTCGGGGGCCTTCCCTGTTGCCCTTGGGGGCATGTGCGGTGCCCTCGACAAGGCACTGAAGGGCGTTTACCCGCTCGCACCTCTGCCGCGAGTGTTGAGTCTGGCCTTGTATCGGTACCTCGAGGAGAGCAGAGCATGCCGTCTTACCTTTCGCCGGGCGTGTACGTGGAAGAGGTGGCCAGCGGCTCTCGTCCGATCGAGGGGGTCGGCACCTCGGTGGCCGCATTCGTCGGGCTGGCGCCCGACGGTCCTCTGAACGAGCCGACGCTGGTCACCAACTGGACCCAGTACGTGGCTTCCTTCGGCGAGTTCACCGACGGCTACTTCCTGGCGCACTCGGTGTACGGCTTCTTCAACAACGGAGGGTCCGCCGCCTATGTGGTCCGCGTGGGCGGAGCGCCCGGCGGAGTGACAGGCGCGGCGGGCGAGGGTACCGACCCGGTCGGCGGACAGCGCGGCCGGTCGGCCGTCGCCGCCGGTGCCGCGGCGCCTGCCGCACTGACGGCCGGGGAGCCCCAGGCCCTGGGTACGTTCAAGGTGTCGGCCGTCGCGCCCGGCGAGAGCGGCACCCTCAGCGTCGAGGTCACGGACGCCGAGGGCGAGGGCCCCGCCGAGCGTTTCCGGCTGGTCGTCAAGGACGGCACGAAGCCCGTCGAGACCTTCGACGTCTCGGCGAAGAAGAGCGCCCGCAACTATGTGGTCGCTCAGGTCAAGGAACGCTCCAAGCTGATCTCCGTGCAGGAAGGGGCCGCGGCCTCGCAACTCGCCCGCCCCGACAACCAGACGGTCGCGCTCGAGGCGCCTGTCGCCGCCGCGCAGACCCCCGCGGTGCCGGACGCGGCGGAGAGCGAGTCCGTCGGCATAGCCGAGTACCTCGGCGACTCCTCGGACCGCACCGGCTTCGGCGGTCTCGAAGCGGTGGACGAGATCTCGATGGTCGCCGTCCCCGACCTGATGGCCGCCTACCAGCGCGGCGCGATCGACCTGGAGGCCGTGAAGGCCGTCCAGCTCGGTCTGATCGCCCACTGCGAACTGATGGGCGACCGGCTGGCGATCATCGACCCGCCGCCCGGCCTCAACGCCAGGCAGATCCGGGTGTGGCGTCAGGAGACGTCCAACTACGACTCCAAGTACGCGGCTCTCTACTACCCGTGGATCAAGGTCTTCGACCCGGCCGGCGGCCAGACCCGGCTGATCCCGCCGAGCGGCCACGTCGCCGGCATCTGGGCCCGCAACGACTCCGAGCGTGGCGTGCACAAGGCCCCCGCCAACGAGGTCGTCCGGGGCGCCGTCGACCTGGAGATGCAGATCACCCGGGGCGAGCAGGACCTGCTCAACCCGATCGGAGTCAACTGCATCCGCACCTTCCCCGGCCGCGGCATCCGCGTCTGGGGTGCGCGCACCCTCTCCTCCGATCCGGCCTGGCGCTACCTCAACGTCCGCAGGTACTTCAACTACCTGGAGGAGTCGATCCTCAACGGCACGCAGTGGGTGGTGTTCGAGCCCAACGACCAGGCGCTGTGGGCCCGGATCAGGCGGAACATCTCGGCGTTCCTGGTGACGGAGTGGCGCAGCGGCGCGCTGTTCGGCGCCACGCCGGAGGACGCCTACTACGTGAAGTGCGACGCCGAGACCAACCCCCCGGAGTCGGTGGACCTGGGACGGGTCATCTGCCAGATCGGGGTCTCGCCGGTCAAGCCCGCCGAGTTCGTGATCTTCCGGCTGGCGCAGTTCTCCGGCGGCAGCGGCGAGTTGGAGGAGTAGGACGTCACACACTCCGGACCCGCTTGACCTCGCGTACAGCCACAGGCCCCAGCACCAGTAGAAGGAACGGCTTTCATGAGTCTCTCCCAGGGTGATGCCCTCACTACCCACAACTTCGGCCTCCAGATCGACGGAGTCATGGTCGAGTACCTCCACGCCGTGGGCGAGGTGGGGATGGAACAGGACGTCATCGAGTACCAGCAGGTCTCGGCGAACGGCCAGCCGATCACCAAGAAGATGCCCGGCGTGAAGAAGGCCGGCGAGACCACCGTCACACGCGGGATGGAGCAGTCCACCGCCTTCACCGAGTGGATCAACGCCTCGCTGCGCGGTGACATGGGCTCGGCCCGCAAGAACGCGAGCATCATCTACATGGACTACCAGTACAACCCGGTCAGGCGTCAGCACCTGCGCAACGCCTGGTGCACCAAGGTCATGGGTGCGGCGGCGACGGCCGGCGAGGCCTCCGTGATGACCGAGACCGTCACGATCGTCTACGAAGAGCTGGTCACCGAGTAATGCGCCGTGGACCGGCCAGGCCCGCCACCGGCGCCGGCGCCGCTGCCGTCACGCCCGCTCCCGCGGACGTGACGGCCCCGGCCGTCGCACCGGCACAAGCACCGCCCGCACGGCAGCAGTTGCAAACGGAGTTCGCGTTCGAGTTGCCGCGCGGGTACGTGGACGACATGGGAACCGTGCACCGCGAGGGTGTCATGCGGCTGGCGACCGCCCGGGACGAGCTGATCCCGCTGCGGGACATGCGGGTGCAGGAGAACCCCGCGTATCTCTCGGTGGTGCTGCTCGGCCGGGTCATCACCCAGTTGGGCACCGTGGCACACATGCACGACGGCGTGGTGGAGAACATGTTCGCCTCCGACCTCGCCTTTCTGCAGGACTTCTACCGTCAGGTCAACGCCGAGGGCCACACCAGGGCCGGCGTGTCCTGCCCGCACTGCGAGCAGCCGTTCGAGGTCGAGCTCGGCGGGAGCCGCCTGGGGGAATCGTGACGTACGCGACCGACCGGATTCATGAGGAGATCGCGTACATCGCCTACCACTTCCACTGGAACCTCGACGACATCCTGGATCTGGAACACCGTGAGCGGCGGCGATATGCCGAGCAGATCGCCACGTTGGTGACGCGTGCTGCAACGGAGCGGTGATGGGCATATTCGACCGGCTCAAGGGCCGGGGCCGAGGCAGGAACCAGAGCCGTGGCCTGGGCCAGGCGCAGGGCGAGGGCGTCACGGCACCCGCCCCCGAGGCGTCCGCCGGCGACGGTGCCGGCGTCCCCGGCCGGGGACGGGACTGGGCCGGTCTGCCGCCGATCCAGCGCGCGCTGCGGGCACCGGCGAGGCAGACGGTCGCGTCCGCTGACTTCGGTGGCTCGCTGGCCACCTGGCAGAACCACTCCTTCTCCGGGACGCTCTCGCACGCGGTCCTGGACGATGCTCCGACCGGTCTCATCAAGGACACGGTGTCGTTCGCCCTGGGCTCCGGGCCGGCAGCCCCCGGAGAGGCCAGGCTCTACCCGGTGGCGGCCCCGACGGGCGGCGGTGACGGAGAGGGCGGCGATCCGGGCGGCCGGACCGATCGGCAGGGGCCTTCGGTCCAGCGCGCCCTGGGCCCGCGGGTCGCTCCCGTCCGGCCCCGGCCGGGGTCCACGCCCTCGGCGCTGACCCGGGCTTCAGCCCCGGCCAAGGTCCAGCGCCGGGTGCTGCCCGCGGTGTTGCCGAGCAGGACGACGCCTGCCCCGGCGGCAGGGGCAGACGCGCGGGTGTCTGTGCCGACGTCCGCTCCGCCGCAGGTGCCTTCGCCTTCCGCCACCTCTTCTCCGGCTCCCGCTCCCCGCCCTGCTCTCCCGCCCTCCGCCGGGACTCCGGCCGGCGCCGTCCCTGTGCAGCGCCCGGAGGGAGGCCAGGACGGGCCCCGCGGCGGTTCCGCGCGGACGGAGCCGCCGGGCCCCCGGCGACCGGGGCCGACGGGGGCGCCCGAGGCGGCACCGCCGTCGGACCGGAGCCGTCCGGCTCACACCGCCTCACTCCCCGTACAGCGACGGGAGGCCGGCGCTCCCGGCCGGGCGGCCGGACCGGCGGGCTCCGCCCCGCCGCGGCGCTCGTCGCTCGGCCCCCCGATGTCAGGACCGGTGGTGCCCCCGGCGCCACCGACGGCGCGGACCTCCCCGGCACAGCAGCGTCGCGGCATCGCCGCCCCCGTCGTACGACCGTCACCGCAGGCACCGCAGGCACCGCCGATACGGCAGGCACCGGAATCGCCGGCAGTCACGCCCCCGGGCATCTCCGGGGGCGAAGTGCCGTCGGGGCGGGCGTCTGCGTCCGGCGGTGGCGGGAACAGCGGGACGTCTCCTGTGCGCGGGGCACCTGCGGCCGGGCCGGAAGCTGTTGCGCGCGCGGCCGGTACGTCGGGGACAGGCCCGTCCGGGGCCGGTACGCCCGGAACGGGTGCACCCGGGCCACGTCCGGCCGTCCGGCCCGGGCTGGGAGCTCCGTCGAGCCGGCCTGTCGGCGGTCAGGCGGCCAGCCCGGCGGCCGCCCCCGCGGTGCGCCGGCAGACCGGTGCCCCGGCTCCCGGCCACACCCCCCTCGTACAGCGTTCACCGGCGGCCGGCGGCCGGCCGAGCGCCCCGCCGTCGCCGCCTGCGCCGTCCGCGCGGCCTGCGGCTGGGCCGGTGGCGCCCGCCACCGCTTCCGCGCCGGCGCTGCCCGTACAGCGGCGCGACGTCCCTGACGGGGCGTCACCGAGCCGACGTGGGCCGATGGCAGCGGGGCTCCGTCCGGTTCCGGAGGCCGACGTCTCCGAGCCCACCAGCTCCTCCAGCTCCGGTACGGGTGCGAGCGGCGCGGTGCCGGGGCCCGCCACCCCTGTGCGACCTGTCGTCCCGACGCGTGCGAGCTCCGCCTCGGCGGCCGATTCGAGTGCGGGAAGGGCTGGTGGTTCCGGTTCCGCAGCGGTACAGCGGCTCGCCGCCCCAGGGACAACTGATCACGGTGCTGTGCCGACGCCGGCAGGGCCGGGTGGTAAATCCGGCCCTGCCGGCGAACCGTCGGTGCGGCGTGTTCCCGTACGGGGCCCGGCACCCGCACCCGGCCCCCGTACCGTTCTTCCTTCGTCATCCGCCCACCCGGCCGAGGTTCGCCGTTCCGGTCCGGTTGCCGGCGGTCCAGCAGTGGCCTCTGGTGAGGCGGTGCCCAGCGCGCCTGTACGACCGCTGAGCGGATCCGAGGGGGCCGGCGCCGACAGAGATGCTCCGTCGCTGGGTTCGACGCCGCCCGTGGCGTCGCGCGGATCGGCAGCAGCCCGGCCGGCCGCTGCGACGCCGGTGCAGCGGGCAGCACCGCCCACCGTGACGGTGCGGCGGCCGGGAGCGGCTTCGGCCGTCCCGCCTGTGAGCCGCACACGGTCGCTGCCCGTACTCGGCGCCGGTCCCGCACCCGTCTCCGACACCGGCTCTGCGAAACCGGAGCCGGTGAGGCCCCTCGCGAACGACGCACCCGGACCCGGCCGTGAGGGCGGCGCGCTGCCTGTGCAGCGGTCGTCCCTCGCCCAGCCCCCGCCCCGGACCCCCGCCTCCGTTCCGGCCTCCCGCAACCCGGTGGCGCCCACGAGTGCCCTGCCGTCCGGGGGGCGAACGCCCGCCGTGCCCGTGGCGTCGGCCGACGCTCCTTCGGCGTCGCGGTCGCGGCCCATGCCGGTCGCCCCGCTGGTGGGTTCCTCGCGACCGGTCACGGCCGCCGGGTTCACGCCGCCTCCGGTGGGTCCGGAGACCGCAGCCTCTGCCGCGGTGACGGGCAGCGCGCCGGCGGCCACCGCGCGGCGCGCACCCGCTGCCGGAGTCTCCGCGCCGCCGGGCGTCCGCGATGCCGCACCACGCTCCTCGCGTGCGACGGCCCCCGCTCCGACGACGAGGAGCGCCCCGGCCGTCGTGCGTCCGCACCGCGTCCGGAGCGCGGCCGCAGCAGGTGCGGCCTCGGGAGCCGCCGTAACGGTCGGTGCTCGCCGGCACGCGGTGCAGCGTTCGGTGGCGCCGTCGCCGGTGCCCCCCGCTGCCGTCCGGCCACTGCCCCGGACAACCGCCCGCTCCGCCCCTCCCGCCATGCCGTCCACGCCTGTGCGACCCGGCGGCGGAGGGCACCATCTCAACGGTGTCGCCGCGGCTCTCCCGGTCGTTCAGCGTTCCGCGTCCGCGTCAGCGCCGCCCGTCCCGGCCGGGATCGCTCACCCGCCGGTGCCGGGCGCTCCCGGAGGCTCCCGCCCTCCCGAAGCCTCCGGTGTCCAGGCCGCCTCCGTGGACCGGCCTGTCCGGAGCCCCGTCGTGCCCCTGGTGCCCGCCCGGCCCGCTCCGGCCGCCGCGCTCCCCGTGCAGCGGGCGCCCGCCGTCCCGGCCGCGCGGCCCTCTCAGCCCCCCTCCGCGGCTCCGGCCCCGGTCCGGACACCAGCACCCGCTCCTGCGCGTGTGACCGCACAGCGCCGCGCCACGTCCGTCGCGGCGGGGCGGAGTGGCGAGGGCGAGGCCTCCCGGGACAGGCCCCCGCCCTCCGTGACGAGCCAGTTCAAACCGCGCGAGCTGAAAGAGGACCAGATGGCCGAGCTGGTCCACCGGATGATCGGGCCGATGACCCGGTTGCTGCGCACCGAGCTGCGGCTCGACCGGGAGCGGGTCGGCAGGCTGCGCGACCCACGCCACTGACAGTCCGTGCGAGAGCCGAGCCGCACGATCCGTCCCGCAAGCCCGTACGTCCGGCCCCGCCGGCCCCCCGACCGCACGTGGAACCGCAGGAAGGCCCCACCCGATGCCCCAGGAACTCGACGCAGGCTCCACCATCTTCTTCAACCTCACCATCGACGGTGAGAGCCTGGGCAACTTCAACGGTTGCGAAGGGCTCTCGTCCCAGGTCGAGATCGAGCAGCGGCAGGAGGGCGGCAACAACGGATTCGTCTGGCAGCTGCCCTCCCGCGTCACCTTCTCCAACATCACGCTGACCCGGCCCCTCACGGAGGACACCGCGAAGGTGGCGGAGTGGATCTCCTCCGTGACCACGGGGGTGACCCGGCCCACCGGGCAGATCGCCGCGCTGCGCGCGGACGGTTCGATGGTCGCCCAGTGGGGGCTGATCGACGTACTCCCGGTGAGCTGGCGCGGTCCTTCCTTCGACCCGGCGAGCCCCGCCGTGGCCACCGAGGTCCTGGAGATCGCCCATCACGGGTTCACGGACGCGGGGGAGGCGTAATCGATGAGATTCTCCAGCTTCGGCATCGGTGACAGCCTGGTCCGGGCGACGCTCGCCATCCACCAGCCGCCGATCGGCAGCAGCACCAAACCCGGCGCGCTCATGAAGACGTTCAACTTCGACTTCAACCCGTCCCAGTTGTCGCTGACCCGCAGGGCTCAGTGGAAGACCACGCCCACCGCCGCGGTGAGGGACGGCGCGGTCCCGGAGTTCATGGGGCCCGAGCCCCGGGAGATGACCGTGGAGATCTTCCTCGATCGCTCCGAGGAGCCGGACAGCAGCGATGTGCGCAAGAAGGTCGAAGCCCTCTTCTCCTGCTGTGAGACGACCACCGCCAGCATCGCGGCGAAGCAGCCGTCGACTCCGTGGGTGGTCTTCGAGTGGGGTGCCTTCTCCACGGCCCGCTTCAACGCGTACGTCAGCTCCGTGGAGGCCCAGTACACCCTCTTCAACACCAACGGAATGCCCATCCGGGCCGTCTGCCAGGTGAACCTGCACGAGATCCCGAGCAGCACTCCCGGCCAGAACCCCACCTCCGGCGCGCTCACCACACGCCGGGTGCACCGGGTCGTGGCCGGCGACTCGCTCCCGCTCCTGGCGTGGCGCGAGTACGGCGACGCCACGGTGTGGCGCACGATCGCCGAGGCCAACGGCATCGACGATCCGACGGCGCTGACGCCCGGTGCCGAGCTGATGCTTCCCGCCGCTGAAGAGGTCGGCGCCTGATGACCGATATCGGTTTCTCCAACATCCTCACGGTGCAGATCGCCGGTGCGAAGCTCAAGTCCCCGGAGGACAAGAAGCTGGTGGCGGGCCGCGTCGACTTCGGCGCGGGCGTGCCCGGTGCGTTCCAGCTCACCTTCCGTGACGACAAGAAGGACATCCTCGCCAAGCTGAACGTCGAGATCGGCGTGCCGGTGGTCATCTCACCCCTTTCGGACGGCAAGGGCACGCCGCTGATCACCGGCGAGGTCACCGCCCTGGAGACCGACTACGACCGCACCGGTACCTTCACCGTCATCCGTGGTTACGACAAGGGGCACCGCATGCTCCGGCAGCGCCGGGTGGCGGCGTACAAGAACAAGACCGCCACCGAGATCGCGGTCGAACTGGCGCGTAAGAACGGCATTCCGATGGGGAAGACCCAACGGACCAAGGGGCAGTACGAGTTCATCAGCCAGGCCAACGTCACCGACTGGGACTTCGTCCAGCGGCTCGCGGACGAGAACGAGATGGTGATGTCCATCAACTCGAAGGGCAGGTTCCAGTTCGTCAAGCGGCAGCACGCGGCGCTGGCGCCCCCGGAGAGCACGCCGAGCGGAAAGGGCGCGCTCCTCCTGAAGGGAGGCGAGGAGATCCTGCGCTGCCGCGCGGCGGTCACCTCGGCCGACCAGGTGACCGCTGTCGAGGCGCGCGGCTGGAACGTCACCACCAAACAGCCTCTGGTATCCAAGGCGCCCGCAGCGGACAACTCGGGCTTCGCCATCGGTACGAAGCCGTCCGAGGTGTCCAAGAAGTTCGGCAAGGCCGAACTCGTCGTGACCGACACGCCCTACGACAAGCTCGACGAGGTCAAGCACGCCGCCGACGCCGTGGCGGACGACGTGACCTCCTCCTTCGCCGAGGTGGAGATCACCGCGCGGGGCAACACCGAACTGCGTCCCGGGGTCGCCGTCACCCTCACGGACGTCGGGAAGCCGTTCCAGGGCAAGTACACGGTCACGGCTGCCCGCCACACCTTCGGCGACCAGGAGCACTACGAGACGTTCCTGAACGTCAGCGGCCGTCAGTGGCGTTCGCTGTACGGGCTCACGTCCGGAGGCGGCGGGGCGGGTACGGCCGGCCTGCCGAGCGTCGCCAATGCCCTGGTCACCGACATCAAGGACCCGTTGAGGCAGGGCAGGGTCAAGCTGAGGTTCCCGTGGCTGGACGACATGTACGTCAGCGACTGGACCCGGACCGTCCAGTTCGGCGGGGTCAAGGGCGGCAGCATGATCTCACCGGACGTGGACGACGAGGTACTGGTGGCGTTCGACCGCGGCGCCCTGGACCACCCGTACGTCATCGGCGGCCTCTACAACGGCGTCGACAAGCCGGATCCCGTCGACGTGCCGGTGTACGACCCGACGCGCGGAAAGGTCACCAGACGGACCCTGTCGGACCGCAGCAACAACCGTATCGACCTGCTCGACCAGAGCGTCGGCCTCAAGCGCGGGGTGCGGCTCTCCACCGGCGACAACCGGCTCACCATCAATCTGGACCGGACGAGGACCGAGATCGTCGTGGACAGCAAGGGGAAGGTCTCCATCAGAGGGAGCGGCGCCGTGGCCATCAACGCGGGCGGCAACCTCTCGCTGAACGCGGTGGGCTCCCTGACGATCCGCAGCGGCGGGCCGATGAACATCAACGCGGCGAGCGCCCTGTCCGTGAAGACGGGCGGCCTCACGTCCGTGAACTCGGGCGGGGCGCTCAACATGATGGCCGGTTCGGCCATGTCGTTGACCGCGGGTCTCTCCCTGAAGATCAACTCGGGCGTGGACATCGGCCTGAACGCGCCTGCGGTCCTTTCCAAGTTGAAGCCGGTGCTGACGGTGGGAGGAGTCTGATGGCAGAACAGTTCGTCGGCTCCGGATGGGCTTTCCCGCTGCGCATCAGCCCCACCGGCGGCATCGCCATGGTCAGCGGGGAACGCGAGGTCGAGGAGGCCATCCGGCTCGTCCTCTCCACCGCACCCGGGGAGCGGCCGATGCGGCCCGAATTCGGCTGCGCCATCCACGACATGGTCTTCGCCCCCGTCAACGAGGCCACCGCGGGCCGGATCCAGCACGAGGTGCACAGCTGCCTGGACCGCTGGGAACCGCGCATCGAGGTGGATGACGTCACGGTGACGTCCGGCGCGGAACAGGGCGTGCTCTTCATCGACGTCCGCTACTCGATCACGGGCACGAACAACCCGCGCAGCCTGGTTTTCCCGTTCTACGTGATCCCCTCCCACGACGGGCCCGAGGGGTCCGGCACGCCCGACGAGAACCTTGGAAGCGACCGCTGATGGCCCTCCCCTCCCCGAACCTCGACGACCGGCGCTTCCAGCAGTTCGTCGACGACGCCAAGCGCTACATCCAGCAGCGCGCCCCCGAGTGGACCGACCACAACGTCTCCGACCCGGGCGTGACCCTCGTCGAGACGGTCGCCCACATGGCCGACCAGATCGTGTACCGGCTCAACCGGGTGCCCGAGAAGAACCACCTCGCGTTCCTGGACCTCATCGGGATCACGCTCTTCCCCCCGTCCGCGGCGCGCGCCGATGTCACGTTCTGGCTGTCGGCGCCGCAACAGCAGCCTGTCGTGCTGGCGACGGGCACCGAGGTCGCCACGGTCCGTACCCAGACCGAGGACGCGGTGGTCTTCGCCACCGAGCGCGAACTCAGCGTGATCCCGTGCGAGTTGTCGTACCTCGTGGTCCAGCGGGTCGATCAGGAAGCGGTCGACCGCACCTCGGACCTGGCCGAGTCCAAGGACGTGCACTGCTTCACGGAGGCCCCGCGCCCCGGTGACCGCGTGCTGTTCGGGCTCAGCGCCGCCGTACCGGACTGCGTGGTCGTCCTGGAGCTCGACAGCCAGGTGGACGGTGTCGGTGTCGACCCCAGACAGCCGCCGCTCGCCTGGGAGGCGTGGACCGCCGACGGCTGGGTCGGCTGCGACGTCGACCGGGACACCACCGGCGGGCTCAACCGCCCCGGCGAGGTCGTGCTGCACGTCCCCAGCGGCCACGCGCTCTCCCGCACCGGGCGGCGCGAGGCGGGCTGGTTGCGCTGCCGGGTCACCGAGCCGGAACAGGGCCAGCCCTTCTACACCACCTCGCCCACCATCCGCTCCGCCGAGGCGTTCAGCATCGGTGGCACCACCGGCGTCGTGCACGCCGAGACGGTGCGGGACGAGGCGCTGGGGGAGTCCACCGGGCTGCCGGGACACCGGTTGCGGCTGGCCAACAGCCCCGTCGTCGGCGACGCGCAGCCGCTGCTCCTCCAGGTCGCCGAGCGCGACGGCTGGGTCGACTGGGAGACCGTCGGCCACTTCGCCGCCTCGGGCCCCACCGACCGGCACATCACCCTGGACGCGACCACCGGCGAGATAGCCTTCGGCCCGTCCGTCCGCGAACCGGACGGCACCCTGCGTCAGTACGGGGCCGTACCGCCCAAGGGCGCGCCCATCCGGGCCCGCCGCTACCGTACCGGCGGCGGAAAGGCGGGCAATGTCGCGAGGGGCGCCATCCAGGTGCTGCGCGACTCGATCCCGTACGTCTCCGACGTCGTCAACCGGGAGGCCGCGCGCGGTGGGGTCGACGGCGAGACCGTCGAGGAGGCGAAGCGCAGGGCACCCATCGCGCTGAGTGCGCAGGACCGCGCCGTGACCCTGCGGGACTACGAGGAACTCGCCCGGCGCGCGGCGCCCGAGACCGCGCGCATCACCTGCCTCGAGGCCGAGCCGGACGAGCACGGCGCGCACGCCGTACGAGTGCTGGTCGTCCCGCAGGCCGTGTCCGATCCGGGCGGCCGGCTGCGCTTCGAGCAACTCGTCCCTGGAGACGCCCTGCTGGGGCGCATCACCCGGTACCTGGACGAACGGCGCCTGATCGGAACCCGATTGGCGGTCGGGCCCCCGTTCTACCAGGGGGTGACGGTCGTCGCGACGGTGCACGCCTTCCGCGGCACCGACACCGACCGGGTCAGGCGGCAGGCGCACGACGCCCTGTACCGCCACCTCGACCCGCTGACCGGGGGAGCACACGGCACGGGCTGGCCCTTCGGCCGTCCGGTGCAGGCGGGTGAGGTGTTCGCGGTGCTGCAACGGGTGCCCGGCGTCGAGCTGGTGGACGAGGTGCTGCTGCACCCCGCCGACCCGCTCAGCGGAAAGCGCGGCGATCCCACGGAGCGGATCGACCTCGAACCCCCCGCGCTCGTCTTCTCGTTCGACCACCGCGTCCGGGTGATAGGGGACGCCTCGTGACCACGAGCGGGAGCATGCGCGGCTCCGTCGACGGACTCGGCTCCTCGGCGCCGCTGGGCGTGATGCTGCCGGCGGTGTTCGCCGACGACGATCTCGCCCAGCGCTTCGTCGCGGGTCTCGACGAGGTCCTCGCGCCGCTCCACAACGTGCTCGACTGTCTGGACGCCTACTTCACGCCGGCGCTCGCCCCCGCGGACTTCACCCGCTGGCTCGGCAGCTGGGTGGGAGCGGAGACCGAGGGGCCCGACACGGCCGGGCGCACCGACGGAGCCGTGGGCCGGGACCTGACGGAGGCCGCGCTCACCGGTCCGTCCACCGGTCACCCGCAGGACACGGACGCGACGGTCGCGCTGCGCGCCGCAGTGACCGCCGCCGTACGGCTGCACCGCATCCGCGGCACCCGGCGCGGACTGTCCGAGGCGGTACGGCTCGCCTTCGGCGTGGAGCCGGAGATCACCGAGAGCGGCGCGGCCGCCTGGGACGCCAGGCCCCTGGGCCCGGTCCCGGGCGAGAGCCGCCCGCATCTGCACGTCACCGTACGGCTGCCGGAGCCCGGTCCCGCCGCCGAGCACCGGCTGGAGCGCCTCGTAGCGGCAGCTCGCCCCGCCCATATGCCTTACACGGTCCACGTGACCACCGCCGAAAGGACTTCCGACAGGTGACCAGTCAGCAGGCTTCCCCCTCCACGCCACCTTCTTCCGCGGCCACCGGGAGCACGGGGGACCGGCCACGTCACTGTGCCGAGTGCGGCACGCTGCCGACCCCGGGGCAGTCCTTCTGCGACGACTGCGGCGCGGTACTGAGCTGGACCCCGGACATGAGGGAACGGGGCTCGAGTGCGGCGGGCCGGCAACCCGCGGACACTTCGGGCGCCTCGGGCTCCGACCCGATCCCGGTCACGTCGGCCGACGCGGATGCCGACGCCCCGCGCGCGAGCACGGTGCACGAACCCGTACGCGCCGATCCGCCGAGGGGGGCGCCCGAGGAGGACGACACCCTGCCCACGATCCCGGTGACCTCCGCCGCTCCGGCCGCCACCCAGGACCCGGACGCGAGCGCGCGCGCCAGGGCGCTGCTCGTACCGGTCGCCGACCAGAGTGCACCCGCACCGGCACCGGAAGCCGCCCCGGTCCTCCCCGGCGTGCCCGTCGCGGCCCGCCCCCGGGTCCAGGCCCCGAGCGGGGAACCGGCCGACGAGACAGGCCCCCCGTGCCCCTGGTGCGAGGTCGGCAACCGCCCCGACCGGCACTTCTGCCGACGCTGCGGCATGTCCCTCGCGGAGCGCCCCGGCGTCCCGGAGGCCCGGCGCCCCTGGTGGCGCCGGATGCGGGACTTCGGCAACGGCCCGACGCCGTGGGCGGGCGACCGCCCGAGGCTGCGACGCGGCATCGGCCGCATCTTCACGTGGGTCGCGTACGGCCTCGCGCTCGGGCTGGTGATCTACGCGGCGTTCAACGTGAGTACCGCGTGGAACGCGGCACGGGACCACTTCGCGAAGCGGGCCCAGATCAGCCCGGATGCCGTCGCGGCGTCCCGTTCATTCGGCGGCCACCCGCCGAAGGTGCTCTTCGACAAGATCAACAACAGTTGGTGGGGCCCCGGCGTCTCGGAGTCCGCCGAGGGCGAGTGGGTGGAGGCGCGTTTCCAGGAACCCGCCCGTCTGCTGAACATCCTCATCACGTCCGGCATCTCCGCCAAGGCTTCCGACCTCTCCGAGGCCGCGCTGCCGCACCGTATGGACGCGATCATCACCACGGCCGACGGGAAGAAGACCACGCGCCACATCAAACTCGACCAGATGAGCGGTCCCCAGCAGCGGAAGTTCCGGGCGGAGAACGTCGTCAGCGTACGGTTCGTCATACGCTCGGCGTTCAACGTGGGCTCCGACAAGCAGGTATCGATAGCCGAGATCGAGTTCTTCACCCGCGCCACGACCAGCGGCACGTAGGGCCCGGCCCCACTGCCGCTACCGGACACACCCGCCTCCTCGGCACGGCCTTCCCGGAAGGTCGTGCCGAGGAGGCGGTCGCTTCAGCCGAAGGTTCACGGCGAGCCGGCCGTCGGCACCGTCGGGTCTCACCGGCCGCGGGACGGCGGTGCCTCCCAGCGGTACGTCCTCAGAGGATCAGGCCCTTGGCGCGCAGATACGGGACGGGGGAGACGTCGGACCCGAACGCGGGCCCCGTGCGGATCTCGAAGTGCAGATGCGGCCCCGTCGCGTTGCCGGTCTCGCCGGACCAGCCGATGAGCGTGCCGCCCTGGACGCTCTGGCCGACGACGGCCTTCACCTCGGAGAGGTGGGCGTACTGACTGTACGTACCGTCCTCGTGGTGGATGACGACCTGATTGCCGTAGTCGCCGCCGGCCCCGGCCGTGACGACCTCACCCGGTCCTATCGCCTTGACCTGCGTTCCGGTGGGGATCGCGAAGTCGACGCCGGTGTGCAGGCCGGTGGACCAGGCGGAGCCCCGCTGGTGGTACGGGGTGCCGGCCGGCTCCTCGACAGGCAGGGTCCAGCCGCCGGCCACGTTGCCGCCGACCGGGACGACCATCTGCGGGTAGGACTTCATGACGGCCTTGACGTACTCGTACGCCTCCCCGTCCGCTCCACTCGCGCGCGGCACGCCGCCGTACTCCTCGACCGTCTTCCAGGTCAAGCGATGCCCCGCCAGGGCCAGTTCCAGGGGAGTGCCCCGGTAGCCGGGGTGCTTCTTCGCGGTCAGCAGGAGTCCGCACATCTTCTTGCCCAGTGACGGTATGGCGTCCGCGGGGTCCAGGACGTCCTTGACGCCGTCGTTGTTGCCGTCGATTCCCTCGGCCGCCCAGTCGGCGTCGGAGAACTGCGCGATGCCCCTGGTGACGGGCCGTTCGGCCTGTGCCACGTCGGGCAGGTCCTCGCCCGAAAGGCCCTCTCCGGAGCCGGGCCCGGTGCCAGGTTCCTCGCCGGAGAGGCCCTCTCCGGCCGGCTCCCCGCCCGTCTTCTCGTCCGCTGCCCGTTGCTCCTCACTCCGCGGGTCCGTCAGCGAGCCCTCGTCGTCCGCCGGCCCGTCGGCCGCGATGGACCTGGCCCTCGGGTTGAAGTTGCTCTCACGCTTCAACTGCGCCGCCAGCACGGGCGCGGTGAGCAGCTTCTCGTCGCAGTCGGCCGCGGCGTCGCGCAAGAGCTTCGCGTACATGCCGGGAACACCCACGTCGTCCGGCTTCAACTCCGTGCCCATCGGTGCGGGGACGTCTCCGCCGGCCGCCTCGCTGTCGTCGGAGGACCCGAGCAGCACCGCTCCGAGTCCGATCGATAACGGAGTCACCACGACCCCGACGATGACCGGCACCATCCAGCGAGCGATCCTCACAGCCCCGACACTCCCTACTCGACCGTCGCAGTGTGGCTCACTATGCCATCCGTCGCGGACGGCCCTGGCCGAACCCCGTGCAACCCGGACGGGCGAGAGGCAGCGGAGCCGAGGTGACCGACTTCCGCCGCCTCTGCGACCGTACGACGCCGCCCGTGCCGCAGGACATCCCACCCGGTCCGGTCAGGGGGACGGCACGTCAGGTCCAGCGCCGGCCGTCGCCCGAGGAACTGTGTGCGGGCGACACCGCGACCGCCGGACACGCGCGAGGCGGCCGCAAGCCGTGCACCGGCTCCGGCCGCCGACGCGACCGTCAGCTCTCGTGGACGGTCATCTCACCGAGCAACGACCAGTCGTCCTGCGGGACCTTCATGTTGACGATCCTGGGCGTCGCGACGAGATGGGGCGGCAACGCCTCCTGAGCGGCCCTGAAGTGGGCGGAGTGCACATGCGCGGCACCGGCCTCGTCGTCCTGGAAGGCCTCCACCAGGACGTACTCCGTCGGATCCTCGATGCTGCGGGACCAGTCGAACCACAGACATCCTGGTTCTGCGCGCGTCGCCCGGGTGAACTCCTCCACCACCTGGGGCCAGCGGTCCGCATGCTCGGGCAGGACGCGGAACTTCACGGTGATGAAAATCAAGGGGCCACTTCCTTCGTTGTCCGGGCCGGGGTCATGGAGTAAGGATCGCGCGGCCCCGGATCCTGCCGCTTTCCAGGTCATCCAGGGCGTCCTGGAAACGGTCGAGAGGGTACTTGGCGGTGTGCAGGCGCACGCGGCCCTGCGCGGCGAGGACCATCAGCTCGCACAGATCGTTGTAGGAGCCGATGAGGTTACCGACGAAGTTGATCTCGGCGGAGATGATGTCGATGGTCGGGACGTCGATGTTCTCGCCGTAACCGACCACGTGGTAGTCGCCCGCCTGACGCAGCATGCCGACGCCGTCCTTGGTGGAACCGCCCTCACCGACGAAGTCGATGACCGCCTCCGCCCCCTGCCCACCGGTCAGTTCGCGCACCCGTTCCACCTGGTCGCCCCCGGCGACGACACCATGGTCGGCCCCGATGGAGACGGCCAGGTCCACCGCGTCGGGATTGCGGTCGACGACGACGATCTCGGCGGCCGTGATGGCCTTCAGCACCTGGACGCCGATATGCCCCAGCCCGCCCGCGCCGATCACGACGCAGCGGTCACCGGGCCGCAGCTTCCGGGCGACCTTCGCCGCCGCGTGGTAGGCGGTCAGACCCGCGTCGGCGAGAGCCGCGACATCGGCCGGTTCGAGGGAGTCGTCGATCCGCACGACGCTGCGCGCGGAGGTCTTCAGGTACTCGGCGTACCCGCCGGCCGTGTCGATACCGGGGAAGAGGTTGTTCTCGCAGTGCACGTCGTCACCGGCCCGGCACGCCCGGCACAGTCCGCAGGTGATCAGCGGGTGCACGATGACCTTGTCGCCCTCGGAGACATTGGTGACGGCGCTGCCGACGGCGTGGACCCAGCCGGCGTTCTCGTGGCCGATCGTGTACGGCAGCGTCACCCCGGACTTCTCGGCCCACTGCCCTTCCAGGATGTGGATGTCGGTCCGGCACACGCCGGCCCCGCCGATCCTGACGATCACGTCGAACGGGCCGGTGACCTCGGGGGCCGGGACCTCGGTCATCTCGAGGTTCCTGCCGTAGCCCACGACCTGGACTGCTTTCACGAGACGTTCTCCTTCTGCGGAACGGTGGGGCGCAGGAGTTCCCCCGCGTGCACGGGGCCCCCCGCGTCTGTGAAGTCCCCGGCGCGCGGGGACTGGTCGGCCTCGGACTGCGGATACCGGGTGCGGAGCAGGCCCCGGCAGAAGTGCGCGTTGCCGTCGATCGACACCCGGACGGCACGGGCGAAGCGCAGCCGGAGCGGAATCTCCCCCGGCGGAAAGCGCCGCCCCTCCTCGTCCACCAGGACCGGGTCGGACGGTGCGGCGCCGAGACCCAGCGCCGCGCGCCGCCGCCGCAGCGCGCCCGCCGCCGCCCCGTCGGGGAGATTGCCGAGGACCACGTCGTGCAGGGCTTCCTCGGTGAGGTCCGGATTCGCGCGGAGCAGGAGGGTGAGAGCGCGCTCCATCGCCGCGGTGTGTGCCTTACGGCGGAACGTCAGACGCAGCGCTTCCAGATCCTTCTCCGCCTCGTCCCCGAACGTTCCGCGGTAGCCCGCGTCCGCGGCCAGCCCGCGGTTGATCAGGTCCGAGTCGTGGTGGTCGTCGAGGAGCACCACGACCTTCCGCGCCCAGGGCAGGGCGGTCAGCGCGTCCTTGGAGTCCGAGGCCATCAGATACGCGAAGTTCGGTGAACAGAACGAGGTGGGAAGCCTGAGATGCACGGTGAGCGCTCCGTCGGCGCCCACCGCCACGGAGCGTACGAAGCCGAGGTCGGTGATCGGCTCGTCCAGCTCAGGATCGAAGACCGCGTCGAGCGCCGCGCGAGCGGCCAGTTCCCGTGCGTCGGCGGACATCTCAGGCCACCACCGGTTCGGCGACGCCCAGCCCGGCGGGTACCGCGATGTCGTACATGGCCGCCGCGTTCAGCCCGAGGATCTTCTTCTTCTGCGCCAGGGTGATCGGCGCGTACTCGGTCATGTCCTCGGGGATCTGGAAGTCGACGAACCGCTCGATCAGCCAACGGGGCGTCCACAGCGCGTAGTCGCTGGAGAACTGGATGCGGTCCTCGTCCAGCCAGTAGAGCAGTTCGCCGATGATCTGCGCGAAGTACCGCGGCCGGCTGTGGATGAAGGGCATCGCCACCGCGAGACCCGCGTGCACATTGGGCTCCTGCGTGGCGATCCAGCAGAAGTCCTCCAGCCGGGGCAGGCCGCAGTGCTCGACGACGAAGTTCATCTCGGGGAACTGCGTGGCCGCCTTGTCGACGTCCGCCACATCGAACGCGTCCCGGTCGAGCGGCCGGATCGTCGGCCCCTTGTGGATGTGGATGTTGTTGATCCCGAGTTCCTGACAGGTCTCGAGATAGCGGTACGTCCACGGGTCGTCCAGCTTGTAGCCGCGGCTGTCGCCCTTCCACTCGGCGGTGTACAGCTTCGCGCCCTTGAGCTGGAACCGCTCGGCGTCCCGCCGCAGCTGGTCGAGCCCCTTCTGCTCGTACCGCGGGTCCCAGGAGTGGTTGTACGTCAGCTTGTCCGGGTGCAGCTGTGCGAGCGCGAATGACTCCTCGGTCTGCCCGAAACCGTTGCGGTAGAACGCACCCAGCCGCGCGGGCTGGAAGATGGCGTGGTCGACGTACCCCTCGACGAAGAGGTCCTTCATCAGACGCTCACCGCCGTAGTACAGATACTCCTCGTACGGCCAGAGCTCTGATTCCGGGCTCAGATTGCGGTGGTAGTCGTAGAAGCAGTCGATGAACTGTTTGCCGTGGATGTTGAGCTGGTTCTCGGGGCGCGCGTCCCACAGCGCGACGTGCGCGTCCACGATGAAGTAGTTCTCGCCGTCCTTGGAATACATCTCTCTCCTCGATTCGCGATGGGTGGTTGACCGAGTGGGCGCTCGACGCTCCGCGTCAGGAGAACTGGATGCCGCCGTCGATCATGACGGACTGGCCGGTCATGTAGTCCGAGTCCCGCGAGGCCAGGTAGGAGACGAAGGACGCGACGTCCTCGGGCTCCTCGACCCGGCCGAGCGCGATCGCCTCCGCGTACTTCTTGATGGCCCGGCCCTTCTTCAGGCCCTCCTCCTGGGCCAGCCGCTCGTCGATCAGGTCCCACATCGCGGTCCCGACGATCCCCGGGCAGTACGCGTTGACGGTGATGCCGTGCTGCGCCCACTCCATGGCCGCGGCCTGGGTCAGCCCACGCACGCCCCACTTCGACGCCGAGTACGCGCCGAGCAGCGCGAACGGGCGGTACGCGACGATCGAGGCGGCGCCGATGATCTTGCCGCCGCCTCCCTGGGCGATCATCTGCCGCGCCGCGGCCTGGTAGGAGAGGAAGACCCCGCGCAGGTTCACCGCCATGACCTGCTCGAACTCGTCGAGCCCGGTGTCCAGCAGCGAAGTGACCCTGGCGATGCCGGCGTTCGCCACATAGACATCGACCTTGCCGAAGCGGTTCGCCACCTCTTCCACGAGCGCGTCGGTCTGCTCCTTGCTGGACACATCGGCGTGCACGGCCAGTGCCCGGCGCCCCGTCTTCTCGATACCGGCCGCCACCTCGCTGAGCTCGTCACCCATGCCGGGGAGGTCGGCGACGGCCACATCGAGTCCGTCCTTGGCCAGCCGCTCCGCGATGCTGCGGCCGATGCCCCGGGCCGCGCCGGTGACGATCGCGGTACGGGCTGTGTTGTCGGCGGAAGTCATAGGTGCTCCTGTGCTCGACGGTAAGCGCCACACCCTTCGTGCGGTGCTGCTGTCCATCAGCGTGGGGGCGGGGGGTGCCGTCGAGTTTTTCAATGTGGAACACACTGCCGCCCGCCCTCTGATCAGGGCACGGAGAACGCACGGAGAATTTGTGGCGAACCACCCGTTGACAGGTGCAAACGCGTTCGTAATATGGCTGAAACACGCTCATCGGAGGCGCCATGCTCAGTGACAGCACAGCGCGGGACCTGACCATCGCGCGAGCACGCCTGAAGTTCCTGGAGAACGCGGAGCTGCCCGCGGCGATCGTGCCCGAGGGCATCCGTAACTCCTGGCAGCGTTCCAAGTACCTGGGGATCGGCACGGACGAGGTGGTCGTCCCCTACCAGCCCGACTACGACCGGGAGAGCCGCCTGGTACGCGCCGCCGCGCCGGTCCTGGACCGCCTGGAACAGGCGCTGGCGGGCTCGGACGCCTGTGTGATCGTGACGGACCGAAAAGGCTGGGTACGCGACCGCCGCGTCGGGGAGAAGCGGCTCTCGGCCCACCTGGACCGGGTCCACCTGGCGCCCGGCTTCAACTACGCCGAACAGTTCGTCGGTACGAACGGCATCGGGGTCGCACTGGAGGAGCGCCGGCCCAACGTGGTCCTGGGCACCGAGCACTTCAACGAACGCCTGCAGAACGTCTCCTGCGCGGCCGCCCCGATCCGCAACTCGGTCACCGGGCGGGTCGAGGGAGCCATGAATTTGACCTGCTGGAACGGCCCGGCGCGCATACTCATGACAGCCCTGGTACAGGAAGCCGCCGGCGACATCGAGCGTGTGATGTACGAGCTCAGCAGCTCGCACCAGCGCGCCCTGCTGGAGGCGTTCCAGCAGGTCACCCACTACGGCGACCGGCCGGTGCTCTGCCTCGGCCAGGATCTCGTGCTTGCCAACTCCGCCGCCTCGGCGAGACTCACCGGCGACGACCACCGGCTGCTGCACGAGGCCGCCGCCGAACTGGGGCACGCGCCCCGCGCCCGGAAGCAGGTGCAGCTGACCGGCGGGGAGACCGTCCTGATGCGCTGCCGCCAGGTCGACAGCTCGGCGGGCGCGGCCGGATTCCTGCTGGAGCTGGCCTTCGCGGACCGCCCCTCCGACCAGACCCGCCCCCGTACAGGCTCCCGCTCCCGTCCCGGCCAGGACGCGGCCCGGCCCTGGCCGCTGCCGGGCCTGGCGGGGACGGACCCGGCGTGGAACACCGTCTCCCGCACGGCCTCGCGCTGCGCCGGCGACCGGACGCCGCTCCTGCTGCACGGCGAGACCGGAACAGGGAAGTCCGCCCTGGCCCGCGCCGCGCACGCGCTCACGGGGGGCGCGTCGGCGCCCGTGATCGTGGACGCCGGGACCGGCCTGACGGCCGCCCTGCGCACGGCACCCACAGGGCCCGGGCGGACCCTGGTCCTGCGGAACGTCGATGCCGTGCCCCCCGAGCAGGGCCCCGCCGTCGCCCGGGCGCTGGACGACGCGGTGGCACAGGGCACATGGATCGTGGGCACGCTCACCCGCGCCCCGGGCGTACCGGACGCCCTACGGCGCTGTTTCGCCGAGGCGGCAGCGGTACCCGCCCTCCGGCACCGCCTCGCCGACCTCCCGGCCCTGGTCGACTGCCTGCTGCAGCGCATCGGCGCGGGCGTGGAGTGCGCACCGGAGGTCCTGCCCCTGCTGCGCCGGCAGGACTGGCCCGGCAACATCCGCCAACTGGAATCCGCCCTGCGCAAGGCCGCCGCGGGCCGCCGTACGTACCGGATCGAGCTCGGCGACCTGCCCCTTTCCCTGCACAGCGCGGGCAGCAGGCCCCTGAGCGGCTGGGAAGCGTCCGAGCGCGACACCCTGGTCCAGGCCCTGCTGGAGGCGGACGGCAACAAACTGCTGGCCGCACAACGGCTCGGCATCTCCCGTACGACGATCTACCGCAAGATGAGGGCCTACGGCATCACGCTTCCCACGCGCCACTGAACGTCGTGGTCGTCATGCGGTTACGGACAGAAGTGCGGGCGTTATGTCCGGTTCTCGTGTCCGTGACCTCCCAATGACCACTTGGGCCCGGCCCGGGGCGCGGCGGACAGGGGGTGGGGGAGCGCGATCCCGGGAAGACCGTGTGGTGCGAGTTTGCTGATTCGGCAAGCAAGTTTGTCGAACCGGCGTCGTGCGCGCACCATCTCCCGTAACAGGAGGTGTTCCGCATGAGCGACATGAACCAGCGGTACGACGTAGTGGTGATCGGCGGTGGGGCCGCCGGGCTGAGCGGGGCGCTCGCCCTGTCCCGGGCACGGCGTTCCGTGCTCGTGATCGACGGGGGGAGGCCGCGCAACGCCCCCGCGTCCCACGCGCACAACTACCTGGGCCGGGAGGGCATCCCGCCCTTGGAGCTACTGGCCATCGGCCGGGCCGAGGCGGCGGGTTACGGCGCCGAGATCGCCCAGGGCAACGTCGTCTCGGCCGAGAAGCTGTCCGACGGCTTCCGTGTACTACAGGAGGACGGGAGTGCCGTTCACGCCCGCCGGCTGCTCGTGACCACCGGAATCGTCGACGAGCTGCCGGCCGTGGAGGGCCTGGCCGAGCGCTGGGGCGACGAGGTGCTGCACTGTCCGTACTGCCACGGGTGGGAGGTGCGGGACAGGCCGGTCGGCATTCTGGCGCTCAGCCCCATGGCCGTGCATCAGGCGCTGCTCTGGCGGCAGTGGACCGACGACGTGGTGCTGTTCCGTCACGAACAGCCCGATTTCAGCGACGAGGAGTACGAGCAGCTCGCCGCCCGGGGTGTCTCCGTGGTGGACGGCGAGGTGGCCGCGCTGGAGGTGGCCGAGGACAAGGTCACCGGTGTGCGGCTGGCCGGTGGCACGGTGATCCCGCGCGAGGCGCTCGTGGTCCAGCCGCGCTTCACCGCACGTTCGGCGGTCCTGGAGAGCCTCGGTCTCCGGCCCACCGAACTGGAGATGGGGGGCCACGTCGTCGGTACGTACATCGCTGCCGATCCCGCCGGGGCGACCGAGGTGCCGGGCGTGTGGGTGGCCGGTAACGTCGCCAACCTCATGGAGCAGGTCGTCGGAGCAGCCGCCGCCGGGCTGAAGGCGGCGTCGATGATCAACATGGACCTCGTCACCGAGGACACCCGCCGCGCGGTCGACGCCCGCCGCACACCCTTCTCGGCCGAGGCCGAGCGTCAGGTCGCCGAGCGCGTGCTCGGTGACCGCCGTCACGGACTTCAGGAGATCTCACGATGACCACCGACAGCACGCGCACCGACGCCGAGATGTGGGACGACCGGTACCGCGAGAGTGACCGGATCTGGAGCGGGAACCCCAATGTCGTTCTCGTCCGTGAAGTGGAGGGCCTGAAGCCGGGTCGTGCCCTCGACCTGGGATGCGGCGAGGGCGCGGACGCGGTCTGGCTCGCCCGGTGGGGCTGGCAGGTCACGGCCACCGACATCTCGCGCGTCGCCCTGGAGCGGGCGGCGGTCCACGCGGCCGAGGCCGATGTCGCCGACCGGGTCGACTGGCAGTGGCACGACCTGGGGGCCTCGTTCCCCGAGGGGGAGTACGACCTGATCTCCGCCCAGTTCCTGCACTCGATGGGCGACCTGCCCCGCGAGGAGATCCTGCGCAAGGCCGCCGCGGCCGTCGCACCCGGCGGCGTACTCCTGATCGTCGGCCACGCCGGCTTCCCCTCCTGGGAGCACGACCACCCGGATATGGAGCTGCCCACGACGGACGAGGTCCTCGCGTCCCTCGAACTCCCGGAGGGGGAGTGGGAGGTGCTGCTCAGCGAGGAGCACGAGCGGATCCAGAACGACCCAGACGGCAACCCCACCACCCGCACGGACAACGCGCTGAAGCTCCGCCGCAAGGCGGACCGGTAACGCCGAGCGCCCGCCGTCCTCCCCGGAAGGGGAGGGCCGGCGGGCGCGCTCGTTTCAGGGGGGTCAGGCCTGCGGGGCGGCCTTGATCGCGGAGATGTCGAAGGTCAGCTTGACCTTGTCGCTGACCATCACGCCGCCGGTCTCCAGCGCCGCGTTCCAGGTCAGGCCCCAGTCGGAGCGCAGGATGTTCGTGCTGCCCTCGAAGCCGACACGCTCGTTGCCGTAGACGTCGGTGGCGGAGCCGTTGAACTCGAGGTCGATGGAGAGGGGTCGGGTGACGTCCTTGATCGTGAGGTCGCCGGTGACGCGGTAGGTGTCGCCGCCGAGCTGCTCGGCCCGCGTGGAGCGGAACGTCATCAGGGGGAACTTCTCGGCCTCGAAGAAGTCGCCGCTGACGAGGTGACCGTCGCGGTCGGCGATGCCGGTGTCCACGCTGGCGATCTTGACGTCGATGGAGGCGGAGGAGTTGGACGGGTCGGAGCCGTCCAGCGTCAGCGTGCCCTCGTGCTCACCGAAGGAGCCGCGCACGTTCGTGACCATGGCGTGGCGCACGGTGAAACCGATGCTGCTGTGCGCAGGGTCGATGGTGTACGTGCCGGTCAGCGCGGCCAGCGCGGGGTCCACCGCGAGGGTGGCGGTGGATGACGCGGCGTCGTTGTTCTTGCGGTTGAACAGAGCCATGGCTCCTCCTCGGGGGACGTGTTCAGACGAGTGACTGCCGAAGATCTTATTTAACCTTCAACGAGATTCACTGTAGACCTTTTTTGTTCAACCTTCAACATTCACCGTCGATATCCACGCGTTCGAGCGCGTCCGACGTGGTAGCCGACCCCATTCCGCCCCTGGTTGACGCGCGTAGAGCTCGCCGGTGCTTCCGGCGCGTTTCCCAGGTCGGCCGCATACGGCAGGGCCGCCCGTCGCGGACTGGCGACGGGCGGCCCTGGGTCACGGGAGCCTCAGGAGCCGACGCTCACCGTGAAGCGCCGCGGGTTGCCGTCGTGTGCCGCCCCCGACACGTCCGGCTCGCCGTCCGGGCGTACGTCGTCGTAGGGGAACGCGTAGCCGATCGGGGAATTGGCGTGGACGACGCGGGACCAGTGGTTCGTCACCCCGCCCTTGTAGTAGTCCGCCACCGTGGTGCCGTTGGGCTGCTGCGGGTGGCTGAGCATGATGGAGCGGTTGAAGCCCGCAGCGATCCTGGCGAGCAGCGCCTTCTTGTCGTCGCTGTCACCTGGATTGTTGGTGAAGGGGCCGTGGTTGCAGGTGAAGATGTCCTTCGACGTCGGCTTGACGAAGGTGTGGCCGCCCTCGAAGGTCAGCGTGTCCCCGCTGACGCGGCCTGCCAGCGTGCCCCGGCCACCCTGCAGGTCGATCCGCAGGTCGGTGGAGCGGTACTTCTCCCAGACCTCGTCGATCTGGGCCGTGAACAGGTCGCGGAACGGCATCTCGGCGGGCCGGTCGAAGAACGGGGCCATCAGATTCTGCGGCGAGACGACCCGCAGGACCTGTCCGTCGCTGCCGCGGGTGACCAGCTTGTCCCAGGGCTGCCCGTCGGCGGCCGCCTGGGCCGTGAGGTCGTCGGCTATGCGCTGGACCGCGCCGTCCGGGAGCGGGGCCACCGTGTGCGTGGCGTCGCCCTCCAGGGTCAGCCCGATCGGCAGCGCCGTCACCAGGTCGACGTAGCTGATGTTCGCGTACAGCTGCTGTGGATTGAAGGTGAACTCGCAGAACGACCAGGTCCTGGCGTAGTTCGGGTCGGTGGGCGTCGCGAAGGCCGGCTCGACCAGGGACGGCCCCGGGTTGAGGTAGAAGTCCAGCTTGTCGTCCCGTACGAAGTAGACCCTCGCCCCGTACATCTGGGGCAGGGTCAGGACGACGGGCCCGGCGCCGGCCGCCTTGAGCGGGATGGCGCAGTCCACCGGCAGGGGGGTCTGCGGGGCGCCGGGGGAGTCGGGGCGGTAGACGCTGCCGTCGGGGCGCAGGAGCACCCAGCGGTCCGTGCCCTGCTCGTGGCCGGTGACGTACGCGTGCACCGTGCCGGGCAACGAGCGGTTCTCCAGGGCCAGTTCGCAGGTCGCGGCAGCGGCCGACGCACGCGGGCTCAGGGCGCTGCCCCAAAGGGGGTAGGTGAGCGCCGTCGCGGAGGCGGCGGCGCCCGTCAGGAACATTCTGCGCGAAATCACGAAGGAACTCCCGAGGTGTGGGGGCCGCAGACAGGGGTGGGGGTGTGGTGCGGGGAGGTGGAGCCGTGGGGGGTGTCTGCGGTGCGCACCACTCTCGCGACGCCTTCGCCGAGCGTCAAGACTTATGGCTGAGAGCGCTCTCAGAATGTCGCCGTTCTTCACAACTCGACGTCGGCGGCCGGATTTTGGCCACACCTGGTCGATCGCCGGATGCACGGAGTGAAGAGGAGCTGAACGGGACGACAGCCCTGGGGGCACCCGGGCCGGCCCCGGAACCGCCGACGGGCGGGCCCCTGGCCCCAGGGGTGCGATCCTGGGGGCCACCCCCCTGCCATTGTGGTGCGTCCGGTCGCCCGCCCCGGTGGATCCGCGGCGTGGCGCGCGGGCCGGCATGTGGCGGGGAACACACGTTCCGCTTTGTCGAAGCCCTACAACGCGGGAGCCCCGCGAACTGGCGGATGGGCTGCACGGCGTCCGACTTCTGTCAGGTGCCACCAGGAAACGAGGCAGGAGACTGTCCGGTGTGGACGGCAGAGTTTGTGCGGTCGGGTTCGTAGGGTCGACGTATGACCGTTGTGGACGAAATCGCGGGCGAGCCGAGTGACACGCGTGGCCGGGTGGCCGAACTGCTGGCCCTGCGTGAGGAGGCCCGGCGTGGACCGAGCGACCGGGCGACCGAGGCGCAGCACGCCAAGGGCAAGCTGACGGCCCGCGAGCGCATCGAGCTTTTGCTGGACGAGGGATCGTTCAAGGAGGTCGAGCAGCTGCGCCGGCACCGGGCGACCGGTTTCGGCCTGGAGGCGAA
>NZ_JBSFUO010000030.1:0-67220 GCF_053591835.1 Streptomyces sp. NPDC002911
CCGGTACGCACCGACGGCATCGACGGCGTGTGGGAATCCGCGAAGAACTGCATGCGCAACTACCTCATCCTCAAGGAGCGCGCCGCCGCCTTCCGCGCCGACCCCGCCGTCCAGGAGGCACTGACCGCCTCCCGCCTCCACGAGCTCGCCGAGCCCACCGCCGACGACGGCCTCAAGGCCCTCCTCGCCGACCGCACCGCCTACGAGGACTTCGACGCGAACGCCGCCGCCGAACGCTCCATGGCCTTCGAAGCCCTCGACCAGCTCGCCATGGAACACCTCCTCAACGTCCGCTGACCCCGGACAACAGCCCACGGGGCCTTGCCCGCGGACCCCGGGTCCGAGGGCAAGGCCCCGTCGTGCGACAGCCCAGGTCCGTACGAAGCCCCCGCGGCCCGAATGATCGTCAGTGCAATCGGTCGGACGACGCCGGAGTCTCCGACTTCACCCGGGAGCCGACCCATCGGCTTGCCCTGCCGGCGGCAGGGGCCCGGTGGGCCGCAGCTCCCGTTGCCGGCCCGGCCGACCACGGACCACCGAGGCCGTGCCTGCACTCGGGGACAGGGCGGAAGCCGTATCCGCCGGACTGCCGCCCGGCCGACCAGCCGTGTCCGCGTTCCTCGACGTGGGACCGGCGCAGCACCTCATGGACCTGCGCACCGGCAGGACTGCTGACGCATGGCCCCTCGCTCACGGCCCCAGGCGAACCGTGGACCGGCGAAGGGCGGTCGCGCGCACCGGCCTCGATGCCGTCGCGGACCGTGGTGACGCCGCAGGGCGGGGCAGGTCCGGCTCACGGACCATCCGGCCCCGGACGGGCGTACGCCACCGGATCGGCGAGCACGTCCTGCACCACCAGCGCCGCCGCGCCCCGGGCCGCGTCACCCGCGACGGACGAGGCGCGCAGCCGGCCGCCGCCCCGGGACCAGAGTCCGGACACCACGCGGCCCGTCAGCTCCGTGTCGGCAGGGGGCGCGAGCCACGGCATCAGACCGCGGTATATCCCGCCGAGCACCACCGCGTCCGGGTCGAACAGATTCACCGCACCGGACAGCACCTGCCCCAGCATCCGGCCCGCGCCGGCCACTGCGGCCAGCGTCACGGGGTCACCGGCCTGCGCCCGTCGCTCCAGTTCCATCACTCCCGCTGCCCCGCCCGCGGCCTCGTCGATGCCGGCCGCGCGCAGCAGGGCGGACTGGCCCGCGTACTGCTCCAGGCAGCCGCGCGAACCGCACCGGCACTCCGGGCCCGCCGGGTCCACCACCACGTGCCCGATCTCCCCGGCGAAACCGTGCGCACCGCGCAGTAGTTCGCCGTCGAGGACCAGGGCTCCACCGACACCGATCTCGCCCGTCAGGTAGAGGAAACTGCGGACCGTGTCGAGCCCGCCGAACCACAGCTCGGCCAGCGCCGCGAGATTCGCCTCGTTCTCCGAACGCACGGGCAGCGGCGCCGAGTCGACCTGCAGACCGGCGAGCGCCTTCGCGAACAGTTCCTCGGCGGCGACCTGGTTCCAGCCCAGGTTCGGCGCCTGGCGCACCGCACCGCCCGAGACGAGCCCGGGCAGTGCGAGCACCGTACCCACCGGGTACAGATCCTGCTCCCGAGCCGAGTCCAGGGTGCGGGCGGCGATCCCCGCCGCCCGGGCCACGACCTCCTCGGGCGGGGCGCCGCGGTTGTCCAGGTGCTCGGTCTGCCGCACCCGGCCGGTGCCCGCGAGATCCACGACGCACACCGAGACGTAGTCGATGTTGATCTCCACACCCAGCCCGGCGGGCCCGGTGCGCGCCACCTTCAGGGCCGTACCGGGGCGCCCGGCCTGCCCGCTGAACGTCTTGCCCGACTCGGTGACGAAGCCGCTGTCCAGCAGCTGCTCGACCAGCGAGGACACCGCGGCCCGGGTGAGTCCGACCCGGGCGGACACTCCGGCCCGGGTCGCCTCGCCGGTCTCGCCCTCGTCCCGTACGGCGCGCAGCACGAGGCTCAGGTTGTGGCGTCGTACGGTGTCCTTGTCGGCCTTGGACCCCAGGGGCGTGAGGTAGCTCTTCATATCGACGACGAGCCTATGCGATGCCTCTCGGCGCCCCGCTCGCGGTACGAGCCCGGGACCGCGCGCTACATGTCCGTCGCGTCCGTCACCGCGCCCAGGTCGACGAACTTGAAGCCGGTGGCCTCCCGGCCCTCCTCGCTGCCCGAAGCCGAGGTCTCGTGCCCGTCCTGGACCACGAGCAGCCCGTGCGGATAGCGGGAACCCAGCGGCTCGTTGAGCACGGCGGCACCGTCGCACTCCTCGCTGCCGTCGAGGTCGGCCGATACGGCGCCGACGCGGAAGCCGCCCTCGTACTCATTGCCCTCGGACACCTCGCGGTCGTACAGGGCGAAGGTGTCGTCCCCCTGGCCGGACGCCATGAGGTAGCCGTCGCCGCCGGACTCCCGGAAGAGGGTCAGGCCCTCCACGTCGGCCGCCAGCCGCTCGCCGCCGAAGCCCGGGTCGGCGCCCGGCGCGCACTCCTCGCTCTCCGGGTCGTACGTCCCCGGGACGCCGTACTCCTTGACCTTGTCCACGAGGACCGGGCGTCCGTTCAGCGCGGCGGGCAGCCGCCAGATGCCGACGTCCTCCTGGCCCGCGTAGAGCGTGCCGTTCGCCGGGTCGACGACCATCCCCTCGACCTGCGGCAGCTCGTCCGGCTCGCCGCACGGCGTCCACGAGGTGCCGTCCGGGAGCCGGAAGGACGAGGGGAGCGAGAGGGTGCGCACCAGGCGGTAGCCCACCGTGTCCGCCGCCGTGGGCCGCAACTCCAGCAGCGCGAGGTCCGTGGTGTTGCGCCTGCTGACCAGTGCGTACGAACGCCCGGTGGAGCGGTCCTGCCAGGTGGCAAGACCGTACGCCGTCCGCTGCTCGTCGACCTCGGCCTGGCCGGACGAGAAGACCGGGGCGGCGGCCGGATCCGTGACGTCCTTGAGCGGGCCGCCCGGCTGCGCGGGGTCGACACGGTAGATACGGAGACGGTCGTTGCCCCGGTCGCTCACCACGGCCACATCGGCGCGTCCGGACGGGGTGCGGAGCCCGCTGACGAGGTCGACGTTGTTGAACCTGCCCGGGGCGTCGTCCTCCGTCGCGGGTGACGGCGCCGGGATCGACTGGACCAGGGACGCGTCCAGACCGTAGACCCGCAGCCCGCCCTCCTTGGCGGTGGCGACGACCAGGCTGCGCCCGGGATCGGTGTCGTTGCGCCAGATCGCGGGGTCGTCGGCGTCGGCGTTGCCGCCCGCCTCGTCGTCGTACAGCGCGGCCGTCTCTGCCGTCGCCCCGACGGACGGCAGCGACCGTGCGTGCGCGGGGGAGAGCGGGACGAGAGTGATCAGTGCCGTACCGAGGAGAGCGGTCGCCGTCAGGCGAGGGGAGCGGTGCATGCTCACGGATGCTTCCTGTCGTGAGAGGGACATGTCCATGACTCGTGTGGAAGTGTCGGACGGCGGAGCTCTGCCCCGGTGTCGCATCCATGAGGGGGACATGGGCGCCAGGTGAATTCCCGGGTGCGGGCAGGTCCGGCGACGTCTGTCGCCGACCCGGCCCGTCGCCCGCCCCGGGGGCTCAGGGCCGCGCGCCCCGGGCCTTCAGCATGTCGGCCATCAGCGAGATCTCCGACTCCTGGGCGCGGTCCATTCCCGCTGCCAGGCTCCTGATCTCGTCCGTCCCCGCCGCGTCGGCCGCGGCCCGTGCCATGTCGGCGCCCGCGCGGTGGTGGACGGTCATCAGCCGCAGGAACAGCACCTCCGCGTCTCTGCCCTCGGCCGCGCGCAGCTCGTCCAGCTGTGTGTCCGTCGCCATGCCCGGCATGAGGGAGCCGTCCGACGGGGTGACCGGGTGGCCCATCCACTCCATCGGCGGCCGGTCCGAACTCTTGGTCCTGTCCCACGACTCCAGCCATCCCAGCATCATGCCCCGCTGGTTGGCCTGGGTGTTGATGATGTCGTAGGCGAGTCGGCGCACGTCCTCGTCATCGGTGCGGTCCCGGACGATGAACGCCATCTCCACCGCCTGCTGATGGTGGACCGACATGTCCCGGGCGAACCCCACATCGGCCGAGCTCTCCGCGGGCACGGCCCCGGAGGCCCCGGAGGCGGACGAGGCCGCCGAGGGCCGTACGACCATGAGCAGCACGAGCCCCACGGCCACGACGAACACCACGGCCCCCGCCCACACCAGGGAACGGGGAACGCGGGCGGACGAGGTCACTCGGCGACTCCGCCGGAGCAGGCGGCGCCCGGCTCCGGGGTCTGTGGGCCCTGGACGTACTTGGTGAAGAACTGCGCGACGCGGGCGTCGGTGGCGCTCTTCACGGTGAGCTGCTTGCCCCAGGCGCTGAGCATCAGCGGGTCCTTCTGGTCGGACACGGGGCTCATCAGGGAGTACGGCGTCCTGGCGACACGCTCGGAGAGCGCCTCGACGTCGGCATCCTTCGCCTTTTCGTTGTACGTGACCCAGACGGCGCCGTGCTCCAGGGAGTGAACGGCGTTCTCGTTCGGTATCGCCTCGGTGTAGACGTCGGCGTCGCAGTTCATCCAGACCGGGTTGTGGTCACCGCCGACGGGCGGGTTCATCGGGTAGTCGACGGGTGTCCCGACGTGGTCCTGGGCCAGGTCGTTCCATGACTTCTCGCCGGTGACGGGCGAGGTCCTGGCCTTCTCCTCGGCCCTGTCCTGCTCGTCGGCGGCCGACACCAGGTAGCCGCCACCGGCGACGAGGCCGGCGAGCACGACGACGGCCGCGGTGATGGTGATGATGCGGCTGCGGCGCTCGCGGGCCCGCTCCTTGCGGCGGGCCTCCTCGAGCTTGGCCCGGCGCGCGGCGGCTGAGCTGTTCTGGTTCTTGGCGGAAGCCATGTCAGGTCCTCGGGTTCAGCGGATCGCGTGCGCGGAGAGCGCGCCACGCGGGGAAAGGGCACACGGAAGGACCGCCTCCGGCGCATCGGCGGCGCAGAAGGCGGATCCGGGAGGGCCTAGATCCGCTGGACCTGCAGACGCAGTTGGTCGACAGAGCCCACGCTGTCGTTGGAGGGGCCCCGGATGGCCGCGGCTCCGGTGAGCGGTGCGGTCCGGAGCGTCGCCGAGGGACAGGGCAGGGCGAGAGGAGAGGGGTGGCCCGGCAGCACGACGGCCGTGGAGTGGTCCGTCGTACCGTGACAGGAACTGCCGATGCCGCGTTCGTCCGGGGCGTCGGCCACGACGACGGACGCGGCGGCCACGGGGGCCGGGGTGGAGGCCCTGGCGGCGCTCGCGGTAGGGGGGTCGGGGTGGGGCGAGGCCGTGGCGGCCGGGGAGCAGCAGAAGAACACGGCCACGAGCATCAGTGCCCAGGCCGGTGCGACGGGCAGGCTGCTGCCGCCCCGTCGTCGGTCCGTCCACCCGCTCGCTCTGGTCATGGCCACCATCGTAGATGGTGTGTGAAGGTTCAATGAGTTTGGCCCACAGCTTGGCGCGATAATGTGCCCCGGTGACGACGCAATCGAACGTACCTGCGGGCTGGCATCCGGATCCTCACGGCGCGCCCCAGCTGCTGCGCTATTGGGACGGCTCCCGATGGACCGAGCACACGCACCCGGCCGAGGGGCAGGCACCCGCCCAGGCCCAGACGCCGGCGGCAGTGCAGCAGCAGGTCGCACAGCCGTACGCCGGCCGACCGCAGACCGCGATGCCGCAGCAGACCGTCCCTCAGCGGGCAGCTGCCCAGCAGGCGGCCCCCGCGCAGACAGTTCCTCCGCAGGGTGTACCCGGCGCCGGCTCCCTGTTCGACCAGCAGGTCCTGGTCGTGAACCAGAAGGCCAAGCTGATCGAGCTCACGAACGAATACAGCGTCTTCGACCAGCAGGGCAACACGGTCGGTTCGGTCGTCCAGGTCGGCCAGAGCGGCCTGCGTAAGGCGCTCCGGTTCGTCTCCAGCATCGACCAGTACCTCACCCACCGCCTCGAGATCCGCGACGCCTACGGGCAGCCGCACCTGCTCCTGACCCGCCCGGCGAAGTTCATCAAATCCCGCGTCGTCGTGCGGCGCCCGGACGGGCAGCCGGTGGGTGAGATCGTCCAGCAGAACGCCATCGGCAAGATCAACTTCGCCATGATGGTCAACGATCAGCAGGTCGGAGCGATCAAGGCCGAAAACTGGCGCGCGTGGAACTTCGCCATCGTCGACCACACCGGTGCCGAGATCGCCAGGATCACCAAAACCTGGGAAGGCCTGGCGAAGACCATGTTCACCACTGCGGACAACTACGTGCTGCAGATCCACTACCAGCTCCCCGACCCGCTGCTGAGCCTCGTCGTGGCGACGGCCCTGACCGTGGACACCGCACTCAAGCAGGACGCCCGCGGCTTCGGCTGATCCCCGGGGGCGCAGGCCGGCGACTGGCAGGATGGCAGGCATGCCGGTACTGGTGTCGCCTCACATTCCGCCGGGACGGCTCTCCTCGTCCCCTCAGCCGTCCCTGCCCGTCGATGAAGGCATGCTGCTGCGGCCCTGGCGCCCGACCGACGCACCGGCTGTCCTCTCCGCGTTCGCGGACCCCGCGATCCAGCGGTGGCACATGCGCAGGGCCGACTCGGAGGAGGAGGCCGCCTCCTGGATCGAGCAGTGGAACTCGGCCTGGTACACCGAGACCGACGCTCACTGGGCGATCGTCCGGCTCGACCACGACAGGCACGAGGAGGTGATCGGCCGCATCGCGCTGCGTGATCTGATTCCGGCCGTCGGATACGCCGAATGCGCCTACTGGGTCCTGCCCGCCGCGCGCGGGACCGGCGTCGCGCCCCGGGCGGTCGGTGCGGTGCGGCGGTGGGCCTTCGCGGAGAAGACCGGCTTCGAACGCCTCGAACTCGTGCACTCGGTGCTGAACGAGGCGTCCTGCCGTGTCGCGACGAAGTCCGGGTTCCCTCTCGAAGGCATCCGCCGACGGGGGAATCTGCATGCCGACGGATGGCACGACATGCACGTCCACGCGCGGGTACGCGGTGACGTCCAGTCCGGCTGACCTCCGCCCGGGTCACGCACCTGGCTCCGGCCGCTCCGCCTCTTCCGTCTCCGCCAGGACCCGTTCGGCCACCGCGAACGCCGAGTTCGCCGCAGGGACCCCGCAGTAGACCCCCGTCTGCAGCAGGGCTGCGCCGATCTCCCGCGGGCTGAGGCCGTTGCGTACCGCCGCGCGGACATGCATCGCCAGCTCGCCGTAGTGGCCGTGCGCGACCAGGGCGGTCAGCGTGATCAGGCTGCGCTCCCGCCGGGACAGCGTCGGATCGGTCCAGATCTCGCCCCAGGCGTAGCGGGAGATGAAGTCCTGGAAGGGCGCGGTGAACTCCGTGGTCGCGGCCTGCGCCCGGTCCACGTGCGCATCGCCCAGAACCTCGCGGCGTACCGCCGTCCCGCTCCCGCGCTCCCGGGGCGCGAAGTGGGCGCGCAGGGCTTCCCGTACGGCTGCCGGACGTTCGGCGGGAGCCAGATGGGAGGTGCGCGGCAGTTCGGTCAGCGCGGCCCCCGCGATCCCGTCGGCGATCTCCCGGGCGTGCGCGGGCGGCGTCGCCTGGTCCTCGCGGCCCGCGATGACCAGCGTCGGCGCGCGTACTGCGGACAGCCCGTCCCGCAGGTCGCAGTCGGCGAGCGCGTCGCAGCACGCCGCGTAGGCCGCGGGGTCGGTGCCCAGCAGGTCGTCGAGCAGCCGGGGCTCGGTGAAGCCGGGCGTGAACCAGCGGGTCGCCGCGCTCTCCGCGACCTTGCCGAGGCCCTCGGCCCGCACGAGGGCGGCTCGCTCCCGCCATGGGCCCGGGTCGCCGAAGTGGGCGGAGGAGCAGACGACGGCCAGGCGGTCGACACGCTCCGGGTGGTGGACGGCGAGCCAGAGGCCCACCGCGCCGCCCAGCGAGACCCCGGCGTACGAGAACCGTTCCAGGGACAGCGAGTCGGCGAGTGCCAGGACCAGCGCGCCCAGATCGGCGACGGTCGCCCCCGGGCCGATCAGCCCGGCGGGTGAGCCGCCATGCCCCGGAAGGTCCCACCGTACGACCCGGTGGGCGGCGGACAGCTCGGGGGCGACTCCGTCCCAGAGCGCGGTGGAGGTGCCGAGTGACGGGCCGAGCATGAGCGGGGGTGCGCTCGCCGGTCCTTCGGCGAGGTGGTGGAGGAGACGGGCGGGCGTCGTGGTCATCGGCGCTCCAGAGCGCGGTCGGTGAGGGGCCCGGCGCAGCCGGTGTACCGGGCGGGGTCGGTCAGTTCCGTGAGATCCAGGCCGTCGAAGGCGGGCTCCCCGGCGAGGATCTCCGTGAGGGGTCTGCCCTCGTCGCGGGCCCGGCCGGCGGCCCGGGTGAGGATCTCGTCGGCGCGGGCCCGGCCCACCCGGCCGGCGGCGACTGCGGCGAGCCGCTCCGAGACGATCAGCCCGCCGGTCAGCCCCAGGTGGCTCCGCATGGCCGACGGGAACACTCTGAGCCCCTCGGCGAGTTCCACCGCGTCCCTCGCCGCCCCGCCGACCAGGCGCAGCAGGTCGCGCAGCGGCTCCCATTCGGCGTGCCAGGCCCCGGCGGGCCGTTCGTCCTCGGCGGCGAGCGAGCCGTACAGCGTGGCCGCGGCTCCGGGCGCGCGGCGGGAGGCGGCGGCGATCAGGGTGGCGCGGACGGGATTGGCCTTGTGCGGCATCGCGGAGGAGCCGCCGCCGGATCCTTCGGCGAGCTCGGCGATCTCCGTACGGGACAGGATGAGCACATCGACCGCCACCTTGCCGAGCGCGCCCGCCGTGAAGGCGAGCGCACCGGCCAGGTCGGCGACCGGGGTACGCAGGGTGTGCCAGGGCAACGGCGGTTCGGACAGGCCCAGTTCCTGGGCGTAGGCACCGACGAGATCGAGCCCCGCAGCGTCCCCGGCGTCCCCGGAGAAGGCGGCCAGCGTGCCCGCCGCGCCGCCGAGCTGGACGGGGAGCGCACTGCGTACCGCCCGCAGCCGGTCCCGCGCGTCGAGTGCCAGCGACCGCCAGCCCACGGCCTTGAGCCCGAACGTCGTCGGCACGGCGTGCTGGGTCAGGGTGCGGCCGGGCATCGGTGTGTCGCGGTGTTCGGCCGCCAGCCGCGCCAGCGCCTCGGCGGTCCGGTTCAGGTCGTCGACGACAAGTGCCAGGGTGCGGGACGCCACCAGCACGGCGGCGGTGTCGAGAATGTCCTGGCTGGTCGCGCCCCGGTGGACGAAGGGCCGCACGTCCTCGTCGACGGCGGCCGAAAGGGCGGCGACCAGCGGGATCACCGGATTGCCGCCGGACCGCGCTCGCAGCGCCAGATCCCGTACGTCGAACCGGCCGGCCTCCGCCGCCGCGGTGACCGCCCGCCCCGCCTCCGCCGGGGCGAGCCCGGAGGCGGACTGGGCCCGGGTGAGGGCCGCCTCGGCGTCCAGCAGGGCCTGCAGGAAGGCGTGGTCGCCCGTGGCGGTCTCGGCGGCGGAGCCGGCCCGCCCCGGGGAGAGGAGGCCGGCATCGCTCTCGTGCATCAGCTGAACTCCAGGAAGACCGTCTCGTCGTCGCCCTGGAGACGGATGTCGAAGCGGTAGGTGCGGTGGTCCGTGCGTGTCGCGATCAGTGTGGCGCGCCGCTCCGCGTCCAGCGACCGCAGCAGCGGATCGCCCGCCTCCGCAACCTCGCCGAGCAGATCGGGGAGATACACGCGCGTGTAGAGGTGGTGGACCACGCCGCGGGCGAACACCGCCGCGCAGAGGTACGGGACACCGCCGGGCGGGAGCGTACGCACGAACCAGTGGCCGGCCGCGTCCGTCGGCGCCCGTCCGAAGCCGGTGAAGTCCACCCCGTTGCGTCCGATCGCCTTGCCCGTCGCGGGGTCGTGGCGTAGCGATCCGGGGAGGCCGGTGCGCGATCCGTCGGGTGCGGGCTGCCAGGTCTCGACGATCGCGTCGGGCACGGGGTCGCCCTGGCCGTCGAGCACATCGCCGTGCACCGTGATGGTGCCGGGGTGCCCCGCCGGGGCGACCTCGCTGCCGCCGGGGAAGGGCAGCGCGTAGCCGTAGAAGGGGCCGACGGTCTGGGAGGGAGTCGGGGCGTGGGACATCAGGCGTCGCCTTCTTCCTCGGTCCAGGTCGCACACGGTCCGTCGAGGACGATGTCCCAGCGGTAGCCGAGGGACCACTCGGGAACGGACAGGTCGTGGTCGTACGTCGATATGAGCCGCTCACGCGCGGGCCGGTCCGTGACCGAGCGGATCACCGGGTCGTAGGGGAGCAGCGGATCGCCGGGGAAGTACATCTGGGTGACGAGCCGCTGGCTGAACGACGTACCGAACAGCGAGAAGTGGATGTGCGCGGGGCGCCAGGCGTTGATGTGGTTGCGCCACGGATAGGCGCCCGGCTTGACGGTCGTGAACGAGTAGCCACCGTCGTCGTCGGTCAGGCAGCGTCCGAAGCCGGTGAAATTGGGGTCCAGCGGGGCCGGGTGCTGGTCGAGCTGGTGGGCGTACCGCCCCGAGGCGTTGGCCTGCCACACCTCGACGAGCTGCCGCCGGACCGGCCGGCCGGCCCGGTCCAGTACCCGGCCGGTGACGGTGATCCGCTCCCCGAGCGGCTCGCCGTCATGCTGGGCGGTGAGGTCCCGGTCCAGCGCGGTCACATCGGTGACGCCGAAGGCCGGGCCGGACAGCTCGACCGCCTCCGGGTCACGCACGGGGATGAGAGAGCGAAGCGGGTGGCGGAAGTGGCTGCTGCGGTACGGGGGGTAGTCGCGCGGGGGATGGCGGGCACCCGGCTCTGCTGCCGCCTGGGCGCGGGCCACCTCGGAGTCGATCTCCTGCTGGCTCATTCCGTCGGGCAACGGATACGCGGGAAGGTCACGTGCAGTCATGTCACGGCTCCGTGAATTGCTGATAATGCTCAGTACACTGATTAAATGTGGTGCCCGTGAAGCTATCCACGGCTTGTCTTTGAGGTCAAGTCCCTCAGTACACTGTGTACCTTCGAGTTCCCAGCCGATGTCTCGGCCGATGTCCCGGCCGACGCCCCAGTCGATGTCCCAGTCGATGTCCCAGCCGACGTCCCGGCCGACGGCCGACAGAGAGAGCGGTGCCGTGCACGCGGTCGACCTGAGCACCCACCCCGGGCACCTGGCCCGGCGACTGCAGCAGGCACACCACCTGCTCTGGAACGCGATGGTCTCCCAGGAGATCACCTCGCCCCAGTTCGCCGTCCTCAACGCCCTGACCGCCGAACCGGGCCTCGACCAGCGGACGGTGGGGGAGCGGGTCGGCCTCGACCGGTCCACCGTCGCCGAGGTGATCACCCGGCTCCTGCGCCGGGAACTGCTGGACAAGGTGCGCGACCCGAACGACGGGCGGCGCTTCTTGCTGCGCCTCACGGAGGACGGCGTCCGCACCCACCGGCGGCTCGCGCTGCTCACGGTCCGGATGAACCAGGTCTTCCTCGGCCCGCTCTCGGCGGACGAGCAGCGGACACTCTTCGGTTTGATGGGCAGGGTGGCGGACGCCGCCGAGGCCTTCCGTGTGCCGGAGGAGGCCAGGTCGCCCGGAGGCCGGTGAGAACCGGTCTCAGGGTGTGTGGACTCCGAACCGGGCCCCCTGGGGGTCGCGGAGCGTCGCGACCCAGGGCCCGCCCGGGATGTGTGCCGGGGGTGCGAGCGGCTCGCCCCCCGCGGTCACGGCCCTGGCGGCGGTGGTCTCGGTGTCGGACACGGTGAAGTAGGGCAGCCAGTGCGGTGGCGTCTCGGCCCGCTCGTCGTCGTCCTGCTCCTTCATGCCGCCGAAGTCGGCTCCGTCCACACCCCAGTGGGTGAAGTGTGCGGAGGAGCTGACGGTCCAGCCGAACACGGCCGGGTAGAAGGCGAGCGCGCCCTGCGGATCGGGGGTGCGGAGCTCGGTCCAGCCCAGGGACCCCGGATCGTTGAAGCGCCCGGCGCCCGGGAAGGCGCGGGCCTGCCAGAGGGAGAACACCGCGCCGGACGGATCGGCGGCCACCGCGAACCTGCCCTGGTCGAAGACGTCCATCGGCCCCATCGGTACGGTCCCGCCCGCCTCCCGCACGGCATCGGCCGCGGCGTCCGCGTCCTCGGTGGCGAAGGAGACGGTCCAGGCCGGCTGCTGCTCCGGGCGGTAGAGGGGGCTGAAGGCCGCGACAGCGTCCTCGCCGATGCGTGCCGTCGTGTATCCCCCCGCTTCGGGCCGCGGGTCGGTCTCGGAACGCCAGCCGAAGAGCCCCGCGTAGAACGCCTGGGCAGCCGGTACGTCCGAGGTGCTCAGCTCGACCCAACAGGGGCCGCCGGGCACCGGTTCCGTGAGCTTCATACGGTTTCCTCCCGAGGCGCGGCCAGTCGTCGCATTCCTGCGCTGCTGTGCAGCACGCTATGACCGTGCCGGAGCGGCGGCTACCGGAGGTGGTCGACTCGGCTCATATATTTTACGTGTGTAATATCTGTTAACGTAAATACGTGAGTGATACAGCCATGCGACCCCGGAAGTCATCCGTCCACAGACTGCCGGTCACCGGTGTCCTGCGGCTGAAGAGCCCCACGGAGATCTGGTACAAGCCTGCGCTGAGCGTCGTGGTCGCGTCGGTCGTCCCGAATCTGTCGCTGTACTCCCTCGACCGCCTCGACCTCGTCATGTACACCATGGCGGGATCGCTCTGCGCGCTCTACGGGCACAACCTGCCGTACGCAAGCAGGGCCCACACCATCCTCCGGGTGATCCTGGGGATGGCCGCAGGCCTCGCTGTCGCCCTCGTCGCCTCCTCGCTCATCGACTCGACCGCCGTGCTGATCGCTGTCGGCGCGCTGCTCGCGGCAGCGCAGAAAACCTTCTGTGACGCGACCCGCATCGGCCCGCCCGGCAACGTGATTTTCGCCTTCGTCACCTCGGCTGCGCTCTTCGCCCCGCAGGAGCTCGGGCAGGTGCCGGGGCACATGGCGCTGATGCTGGCCGCGGGCGCCTTCTCCTGGCTGGTCACCGCCGGCCCGGCCCTGTGGCACCGGGAGGGGCCCGAGCGCCTCGCCACCGCCCGCGCCCTCGACGCCGCCGCGGCCTACGCGGCGGATCCCGACGCCCGGACCCGGCATGCCGCAGCCGCGGCCGTCCAGGCGGCCTGGCAGTCACTGCTGGCCGCCGGACGTTCCACCCCCGTGCGCCGGGCACTCGAGCGGCTCGTCGTCCACGCCGAGCGGGCCCTCGCGACCACCGCGGCCGAAGGCCACGTCGCGGGAGCGGACCCCGCCGAGCTGCGCCGGTGGGCGGCGGCGACCCGGGGCCGCGGCCCCGTCCCCAGCCCGCCACCCGCGTCCGGCACCGTCGAACAGCTCTTCGGGATCGAGGCCGAACGGGCCGGTCGGCGGATGCGGCGAGGACGGCGGGAGGCCCGGCGCGGGATGCTGCGCGCACTCGGCCCGGGCTCCCCGGTGCTGCCGGTCGCCTTCCGTACCCTCGTCGGGTGCGCTCTGGCAGGCTATGTCTCCTCGGCGCTCGGGGTAGGCCATCCCTACTGGGCCCTCGTCACCGCGGCTTCCGTCTACCAGCCCAATCTCACCCTCACCTGGAGCAGGGCGCTGCAGCGGACCGTCGGCACCCTCCTCGGCGTGCTGGTCTTCGCGGCCGTCATCCCGCTCGCCCGGGTCGGCCCGCTCGTCCTCGTCCTGTGCGTGTTGTTCTTCAACTTCGCCGCCGAGGCACTGATCACCCGCAACTACTGGCTCGGCTCCGTCGCCGTCACCCCGATGGCCCTGCTGATCCTGGAATTCGGCGGATTCCAGCCGGCGGGTGAGCTCATCGCCGACCGCGTCCTGGACACCCTCGTGGGTGTCGCGGTCGGATTCCTCGCCGCGATCGCCGTCACCAATCGCCGGGCCTCCGGCCGTGTGGAACGGGCCCTCGCCGCAGCGGGGGAGGCCAGGGACCGGGCCGAGCGGGCCGTCGCCGCCCCGGCGGCCGACGCACCGACGCTCGATGCGGCTCGCAGGAGGCTGACCGCCTCCCTCGTCGAGCTGCGCGACGCCGGCGACGTCGCTTCGGGCGAATGGTGGCAGCACGCACTGCCCGAGGAAGAGCTGCTGGCTGCCGAGCAGGCAGGACACCGTACGCTCGCGGCGACAGCACAACGGCAGGGGCTGATCACTCTGCCCCTGGGGAACGGAGCGGTGTGACCGATGACATCGTGGCCTCGGTGGTACGGCAGTGGCATGCCGTCAACCCGGGGCTGGACACCGGACCGATGGAACTCATCGGTCGCATCAACCGCTGCGCGGCCCTCCTCCAGCAGGCCGAGGACGCCCCCTTGCGGGCCGCCGGACTGACGCGTGCCGAATTCGATCTGCTCGGCGCGATGCGGCGCACCGACCGTGAGCTCACCCCCGGCGAGCTGGCCCGCGAGACCTTCTCGTCCGGAGCCGCTGTCACGAAGCGGTTGCGTGCCCTGCAGGAGTCCGGCCTGATCGGCCGCCGCAGCGACCCGAGGGACCGCAGGGTCGCGCACGTAGGGCTGACGGACGCTGGACGCGACCTGGTCGACCGGCTGATGCCCGAACAGCTCGCCTACGAGCGTTCGGTGCTCTCCGGGCTCGACGAGGAGACACGCAGCGGGCTCAGCGGACAGCTGGCCGAGCTGCTGGTGCAACTGGAGGGCCGGCTCGGCGGCCGCCGCTGAGACAGCGCCCTTCCCCGTGGGCGGGTGGCGTGCAGGGCGGCCCTCGGGTGACGGCCGTCACCGACGGTGAGGGCCGCCGCAGGCGAGGAGCGTCGCGTCGGTGCCCGGCGACCGGCCGTACGGACTCCGCGAACTTCCTGCCACCGCACTCGCACACGCGTCCGTCGCTCAGGGATCTGCTCCTTTCGATCCGATTCGATCGCATGTGCCTTTGTCCTGCTCTGAGGTTCACCAGAATTCGTGGACGCTGACGTTTTTCGCCCGTACGTGCGCTTCATTTCACCTTCACGCAGGAAGGTCGCCGACCTCCACAGGCTCCCGTGCCCATCAGCTGTCCCGCACAGCGGGACACGTGCGTCCATTTTCTCCCGATTCCCGAATCCTGTCACTCCCTGTGTACGCCCGGCGGCTCTGAGTGCGAAACCTGGTGAGTGTATTACCGCCGGCGGGCTCGCGCAGGGGGTTGGGTGAATATGCCGAAGCGCTGCTCTGATCTGGCTAGGCTCACGCGCAGTGAAGTCGAGTTGATATGAATTCGAGCACTTGCCCACAACCGTCCGTGCAAGTGTGTATACCTCCCGAATCAACCGCCAGAGGGTTTTAGATGGTCCGTGTTGAATCACCGCCGACCAACAGAGACATCCCCGTAGCCCGTGCCGTGCTCCTGCCCGTCGTGCTGATGGCAGGCGCCACGGCCGCCGGCGCGGTGCCGGTCACCGGGGCCACGCGGGCGGCAGTCGTCTGGTGCGGTGCGATCGCCACAGTCGTGGTCGCCACGCTCACCGTCGTACTGAAGCGCCGACGCCGGGCGATGCGCGTCCAGCGAGCCGAGTACGAACAGCGCATCGCCTTCCTGGAACACCGCATCGCCTCGTACGACCAGGAGACCGAACGGCTCACCAAGGAGCTCCTGCCCGCCGCGATCCGCAGGCTGCGCGCGAGCAACTCGCCGCAGGAGGTGATGCGCGACATCGTCGACGCGGACGCGTCGTACCGCAACCTTCCGAAGGCGCAGCGCGCACTGGTTCTCCAGGTCCTCGACATCATCGACAACGAAGAGGCGATGCGTGACTCCGCGCAGCGCGCGTTCGTCAGTGTCGCCCGCCGCGTCCAGGCCATCGTCCACCGGCAGGCCAGTGAGCTCCGGGAGATGGAGGATCACCACGGGCGCAACCCCGACGTCTTCGACGACCTGCTCCGCATCGACCACGGCACCGCGCTGATCGGGCGGCTCGCCGACTCCATCGCCGTGCTCGGCGGCGCCCGCCCGAGCCGCCAGTGGCCCAAGGCCGTACCGCTGTTCAGCGTGCTGCGCGGTGCGATGTCCCGGATCCTCGAGTACCAGCGCGTCGATCTGCACTCGATCGCCAAGGTCGCCATCGTCGGCACCGCGGTCGAACCGCTCATCCATGCCTGCGCCGAACTCCTCGACAACGCGACGCGCTACTCGCCGCCGCAGACCCGGGTGCACGTCACCGCGGTCGAGGTGCAGACCGGCATCGCCATCGAGATCGAGGACGGCGGCGTCAGCCTCAGCGAGGAGGCCCGTGGAAGGGCCGAGAACATGCTCGCCCAGGCCCAGGCCGGCATCAACATGAATGACCTGGGGGAGTCCCCGCGCCTCGGCATGGCCGTGGTCGGCCGTCTCGCCCGCATGTATCAACTACAGGTCTCCTTGCGGCAGTCCGCGTACGGAGGGGTCCGCGCCGTACTCATCGTGCCGCGCGACATGATCACCACCGGTCCCGCACCCGGCATCGCGCACGGCATCGGCGCCACCTCGCGGCCCCAGAGCTCGCTCGACATGTCGCAGATGCAGCACGTCGTCCCCCCGCGCGGCAAGCACAAGGCGCGCCCCGCCCCGAGCGGGCCGGCCCCGTCGCTCGCGATGCCTGCTCCCGCCCCTGCCCCGGCAGCCTCCGCCACACGGTCCGCGCCCGCCGCGGCAGCCATGGACGACGACGAGATCGTCGTGACCGAGTGGACCGAAGGCGGCCTCCCGCAGCGCCGCAGCCGAGGGCGCGCCCCCCTCGGTTCGCACAACCTCCCGCAGCAGTCCGCGCCGGCCGCGGAGCCCGCCGCGCGCAACGGGCACACCGCAAACGGCGGGGGCTCGGCACCGCCCGGCCTCTGGCTGGAGGCCTTCACCCAGGCCGTCAACGGTGTGCCCCGGGAGCCGAAGAACGACAGAGACTCTGACGACGTGTGGGACAAGGGAGACGAGAAGTGATCCAGCAACGGGGAAACATGGACTGGATGCTCAAGGAACTGGCCGACGACGTACCGAGCATCCACCAGATCGTGGTGCTCTCCGCCGACGGCCTCCGGATCGCACGGCACGGCGGCGACCCCGACGTCGCCGACCGTCTCGCCGCAGCCTGCGCGGGACTGCAGAGCCTGGCCGCGGCCGTCGCCACCGAGATCCCCTACAGCGACGGCCTGATGAAGCTCGTCGTCATCGAGGTCACCGGAGGGTTCTTCTACCTGATGGCCGCGGGCACCGGGGCCTACCTCGCGGTCCTGGCCGGTGAGACGGTCGACGCCGGACTGGTGGGCGCGCGCATGCGCGACATGGTCGTCCGTATCGGAGCGCACCTGACGAGCCCTCCGCGCCATGACGGGCAGGCCGGATGAGTCCTCCCCGACGAGAACGCCGGAAGGCCGATCCGGAGGTGAGCGACCCGGAACGGCTGTACGTGATCACAGGTGCCCCCGACGGCGAGAGAGCGGCACTCGACCTCGTCACGATGGTGGTGGCTCAGGCCGAGCCGTCGCCGACGGTGCAGCCCGAGCAGGCCGCGATCATGCGGCTCTGCAAGGCGCCGCTGTCCGTGGCCGAGATCTCGGCCTATCTGAGCCTCCCCTTCAGCGTGGTCACCTCGCTCCTGACAGAACTCCTGGCGACCGAACTGATCGAATCGCGCGCGCCCATCGTCCGCGCGGCGCTCCCGGACCGGTCCCTCCTCGAAGCGGTGATGCATGGACTTCAGAAGCTCTGACACGATCACGGGCCCCCGCAGCGAGGACGTCCTTCCCAGCACGGCCACGGCCGCGGTGAAGGTCGTCGTCGTCGGCGGGTTCGGGGTCGGCAAGACGACCATGGTCGGCTCGGTGAGCGAGATCCGGCCCCTGACGACCGAAGAGACCATGACCCAGGCCGGTGTCGGCGTGGACGACAACGTGGGGGTGGAGACCAAGACCTCCACCACCGTCGCCATGGACTTCGGGCGGATCAGCCTCAGCGACGAACTGATCCTCTACCTGTTCGGTACCCCGGGCCAGGAGCGCTTCTGGTTCCTGTGGAACGGACTCTTCGAAGGAGCGCTCGGAGCCGTCGTCCTCATCGACACCCGCCGGCTCGAGGTCAGTTTCGACGTCATCGGCAGGCTGGAGGAGCGCGGTGTGCCGTTCGTCGTCGCCGTCAACACCTTCCCCGGAGCACCGCACCACCCCGTCGAGGCCCTTCGCCGGGCGCTGGACCTGCCGGACGAGGTCCCGATGATCGACTGCGATGCCCGACTGCGCGGGTCCAGCCGCGATGTGCTGATGACCCTGATGCGTTACCTGCACCGCCTCGCCGTGCCGCTCGCCTGACCGCGGCCCGCACCTCTGCCCCAGACCGGACTCTGTCCCCACTCCGCCCGGTCTCGGAACTTATTTCTGGAGCCACTGTGACAACCCCCTTCCAGCACGAACCCGGATCGGCCACAGGTCCGGTGCCGCCCCCGCAGTGCCCTGCGCACGGCATGGGCATCGGGCCCGGCGGACTACGACGGCTGTACGGCCCCGAGATCGAGTCGGATCCCGCGGGTCTGTACGAGAAGCTGCGCGCCGAACACGGCGCGGTGGCGCCCGTGCTGCTGCACGACGACGTCCCCGCCTGGCTGGTGCTCGGACACAGCGAGAACCTCCACATGACCCGCACCCCCTCACAGTTCTCCCGCGACTCGCGCCGTTGGCGTGCCCTGCAGGACGGCACTGTGGGGCCGGACCACCCGCTCGCCCCGGTGTTCACCTGGCAGCCGGTGTGTTCGTTCGCCGAAGGCGCCACCCACGAACGGCTGCGCGGCGCGGTCACCGACAGCATGGCGTGCATCGACACCCGTGGCGTGCGCCGCCATATCACCCGTTACAGCAACCGGCTCGTCAACGACTTCTGCCAGGAAGGCCGGGCCGAACTGATCAACCAGTTCGCCGAGCGACTGCCGATGATGGTGATGTGCGCGATCATCGGTATGCCGGAGGAGTACAACGACCGTCTGGTGCAGGCCGCTCGTGACATGCTGCGGGGCTCGGAGACCGCGGTCGCGAGCAACGCCTACGTGGTCGGCGCGCTGGACCGGCTGGTCCAGCGCCGCCGGGCGGCGCCCGGTGAGGACTTCGCCACCTGGCTGGTCGAACACCCCGCCGGACTCACCGACAAGGAGGTCAGCGAGCACCTGCGGGTGGTTCTCATCGTCGCCTACGAGACGACCGCCAACCTGATCGCCAACGTGCTGCGCATGGTCCTCACGGACCCGAGGTTCCGGGCCAGGCTCAGCGGCGGGCACATGACCGTGCCCGAGGCGGTCGAGCAGACTCTGTGGGACGAGCCGCCGTTCGCCTCGATCCTCGGCCGCTGGGCGGTGGGCGACACCGAGCTCGGCGGGCAGCAGATCAAGGCAGGCGACGCCCTCATCGTGGGCATCACGCAGGCCAACACGGATCCCGTCGTACGCCCCGACCTCAACGCCAGCATGGAGGGCAACCGCGCCCACATGGCGTTCAGCAGCGGCCCTCACGAGTGCCCCGGCCAGGACATCGGACGCGCCATCGCCGACGTAGGCGTCGACGCCCTCCTGATGCGTCTTCCCGACCTGGAACTCGGTGTCGAAGAAGACAAGCTGGTCTGGAAAGGGAACTTCCTGTCACGGCACCTGGTGGACCTGCCGGCGAGCTTCGCACCCACCGCGGAGCAGGAGATCGACGCCGAACCGCTGCCGGCGGTGTCCCGGGCCCGTTCCCAGGCCGACTGGGAGGTGTCGTCGCCCGCCGTCCCCCGGCGGGCCCCCGCCGCCCCGGTCGCCGAGCCGTACGGGCCCTCCGGGGAGGCAGCCGCCGTTCCGGCGCAGCGGAGCGGTCCGACGAAGGTCTGGCACGCCGTCCTGCGCTGGTGGAACGGACACTGACAGCGGCACCGTCCACCGTTCCGTGTGCCCCGGGCCCCCGGGTCCGGGGCACACGGCTTCCTTCCCCGTACCATCGGGCAGCGTGAAGCTGACAATTCTCGGCGGCGGCGGATTCCGGGTCCCTCTCGTGTACGGCGCGCTGCTCGGCGACCACGCCGAAGGCCGCGTCTCGCGGGTGACCCTGTACGACACGGACGCGGACCGGCTCACCGCCGTGGCGCGGGTCCTGGCCGAACAGGCGGCAGGCATCGCGGACGCGCCCGCTGTCCTGGCCACCGGCGATCTCGACGAGGCCCTGCGGGGCGCGGACTTCGTCTTCTCCGCGATCCGGGTCGGCGGCCTGGAAGGCCGCGCGGCCGACGAACGCGTCGCGCTCGACGAAGGCGTCCTGGGCCAGGAGACGGTCGGGGCCGGCGGCATCGCCTACGGGCTGCGCACCGTCCCCGTCGCGACGGACCTCGCCCGGCGTATCGCCCGGCTCGCGCCCGACGCGTGGGTCATCAACTTCACCAACCCGGCGGGCCTGGTCACCGAGGCCATGGCCCGTCACCTCGGCGACCGGGTCATCGGCATCTGTGACTCGCCGGTGGGACTCGGCCGCCGGTTGGCCCGGGTCCTGGGCGCGGACCCGGACCGGGCCTGGATCGACTACGTCGGACTCAACCACCTCGGCTGGGTCCGCGGCCTGTGGGTCGGCGGACGCGACGAACTGCCGCGCCTCCTCGCGGACCCGGCGCTGCTCGGCTCCTTCGAGGAGGGCAGGCTCTTCGGTCCCGACTGGCTGAGCTCACTGGGTGCGGTCCCCAACGAATACCTGCATTACTACTACTTCAACCGGGAAGCGGTCCGCGCCTACCGTGACGCCGAGCAGACCCGTGGCGCCTTCCTCCGGGACCAGCAGGAGGGCTTCTACGCCCGGATGAAGGACCCGGCAGCCCCGCCGCTGGCCACCTGGGACCGAACGCGTGCCGAACGCGAGGCGACGTACATGGCGGAGAACCGGGATGTGGCCGGGGCCGGTGAACGCGAGGAGAGCGATCTGGAGTCCGGGGGTTACGAGCAGGTGGCCCTCGCCCTGATGCGGGCTGTGGCCCGTAACGAACGCACCTCGCTGATCCTCGACGTCCGTAACCGGGGGACCCTGTCGGTGCTCGACGCGGAGGCCGTCATCGAGGTGCCGTGCCTGGTCGACGCCAACGGCGCGCATCCCGTTGCGGTGGACCCGCTCCCGTATCACGCGGTCGGGCTGGTCACAGCGGTCAAGGCCGTGGAGCGGGCGGTGCTCGAAGCCGCGGAGAGCGGATCACGGGCGGCGGCCGTGCGGGCCTTCGCCCTGCACCCGCTGGTCGACTCCGTCTCTGTGGCCCGCCGCCTGGTCGAGGGATACACCAGGGCCCACCCGGGGCTCGCCTATCTCGACCGGCCGTGAGCGGGGTCCGGTCAGGGAGCGGGCACGGCCCTCGGCCGGCCGGACGGGGCCCAGGACGGCACGACACCCGTGACCTGGCACACCATGAGGAAGAGGGGAATGGGCGGCGTGTAGGGCGTACGGCTGTCCGGTGCGTGGATCAGCCGGGGGTGCCCGGCGGGGACGTAGGCCCCGGTGGCGTACGACGCCTGCTCCGGCCAGTCCAGATCGAGATCCGAACCCGACGGGACGATCCACCACCACTGTTCGGCGTCGGCGAACACGCATCCGGCGCGCGGCAGATGAGACATCAACCGGAATCCGTACTGTGCGGGCACGCCCACCGCGTCGCAGCCGAGGCTCGCCGACAGTGCGGGAGGGAGAGGTAGCCGGACCCGGTCCGGTGGGCCGTCCTCCTCCACGGGCCGGGCGCGACGCGCGCCGAGCAGACGGGACAGGGCGTTCCTCAGCATTCCCGCTCCGGGCCGTACGGCACTTCCGCCCACACGACGCGCCCCGAGTGGCACCCCGCGTCGTGGGATCCCCAGGCGGTGCTCATGGAGTCGACGAGCAAGAGTCCGCGCCCGTGTTCGCCCTCGGCGGTGAGGGACAGCCGGGGGCCGCCGGGCTGATGACCCTGGTCCTGTACGGAGATACGCAACCGGCCGTCGTCGCACCGGAGCTCGCAGACGACCCGGGCGCTCGCGGTGTGCACCACCGCGTTCGTGACCAGCTCGGACACGATCAGCACCGCGGCGTCGTAGGCGTCCCCGGTCAGCCGCCAGTCCGCCAGCCGGGCCCGTGTGAGGCGCCGGGCGCCGGCGACCGACTCGGGGTGCGCCGACAGCGCGAAGCAGTAACGGAGCGCTTCCGCCCCAGGGCTGAGATCCATGAGCCGGGGGATGAGCGCACTGCCAGGTGCCACGACCGATTCCTCACAGTGGGGGCTGCGTCACGCTTCGCACCAACCCCGGAAAGGGGCGGACGCGACACGCGAACTTGGTTCGGTCACCAACTCTCCCCCTGACATGAACACTTGGCAAGAGGCACTCTGAAAAATTCAGAGTGACTGTGTCCCTGGAGGCGTGCGCATGGCACACTGCTCGCACACAGCGCATCGGGAGGTCTGAAGTGAGCGAACCGCGGTCCGCCCCGACCGTGGGCCAGGTCGTTCTCGGCAAGCGCCTGCAGGATCTGCGGGAGCGCGTCGGCCTGAGCCGCGACCAGGCGGCGAAGGTGCTTCGTGTCGCCCCGGGGACCATACGCAGAATGGAGACCGCCGAGGTCGGGCTGAAGATCCCGTACGTCCAGCTCCTCCTCAAGGCCTACGGAATCGCCGACGACGAGACCGACGCCTTCGTCGAACTCGCCGAAGAGGCCAACAAGCCCGGCTGGTGGCAGCGCTTCCACGACGTGCTGCCCGACTGGTTCAGCATGTACGTCAGCCTGGAAGGTGCCGCGAGTCTTCTGCGTACGTACGAGCCGCACTTCGTCCCCGGTCTGCTGCAGACGGAGGACTACGCGCGCTCCGTCCTGCGCACCGGCGCGGTCGGCCAGACCCGGCCCGCGGATATCGAGCGTCATGTGGCGCTGCGGATGGAGCGGCAGTCACTGCTCACCAAGGCGGAGGCGCCGAAGCTGTGGGTGGTGATGGACGAGACGGTCCTGCGCCGCCCCGTCGGCGGCCCCGAGGCCATGCGGGCCCAGGTCGACCGCCTGCTCGAAGCGATCGACATGCCCAATGTGACCCTGCAGATCGCGGAGTTCGCGACCGGCCATCACCCTGGCACGTACGGCCCGTTCGTCCTCTTCCGCTTCGCGGTCCCTGAACTCCCCGACATGGTCTACAGCGAGTACCTGACCGGCGCCGTCTACTTCGACGCGCGCCCCGAGGTCGCTTCCTATCTCGAGGTCATGGACCGAATGGCGGCTCAGGCCGCAACTGCACAACGCACGAAGGAAATCCTCAGGGAATTCCGCGAGGAGCTGTGATGAACCCCATATACAACGGCATGCCGGCCGCCGACCTCGGCACCGAAGGCTGGTACAAGCCGTGGAGCGGTGGTAACGGCGGCAATTGCATCGAGGCCATGAAGCTGGCCGACGGCAGGGTGGCGGTCCGGCAGTCCGCGGACCCCGACGGCCCCGCTCTCATCTATTCCAACGGCGAGATCGCCGCCTTCATCCAGGGTGCCAAGGCCGGGCAGGCCGACTTCCTTCTCACCTGACGCACAGCCACATGATCACGCCCGACACGCTGTTCGCCGCAGGCCGTCGAGATCGGCAGGAGCAAGCCGCATCCGGCACGGATGTACGACTGGTCCTCGGCGGCTACGCGGGCGTGGCGCTCAAGCGCTGAACCATGCGGGGCGGGCCGGCCCGGCCTGCGACGGGCAGGTCACAATGGACACATGCCACGACGCACCTCACGCCCCCGCCGACCGGCCGCTCCGCAGGCGGGGCCCCCGCAGATCACCCAGGCGTCACCGTGCCCGTGCGGTCTTCCGGCGTCCTACGGGGACTGCTGCGGCCGACTGCACGTGGGCACTGCCGCGGCCCCGACGTGCGAGGCGCTGATGCGCTCGCGGTACGCGGCCTTCGTCGTCCAGGACGCCGGGTACCTGCTGCGCACCTGGCACCCGGAGTCCCGCCCGCCGGCCATCGGCTTCGACCCGGGGACGCGCTGGGAGCGGCTGGAGATCCTGGCGACCACCGAGGGCAGTGCCTTCCACACCACCGGCACGGTCACCTTCCGCGCGCACTACACCGACGACGGCAGGCCCGACTCGCTCCATGAACAGAGCCGCTTCGTCCGCGAGCGGGGCGCGTGGGTGTACCAGACGGCGGTCTTCGTCGAGTAGGGCGTTCTGCCTGTTCAGGCAGAGGCCATCGCACACTCGCGGGGCGCCGTCCTCGGCCGGCCGTTCTCCGAGCCGGCGCCGGGCACCTCGCGTTCGCGCCGGGCCGGCACTTCCGCGTGGGCGCGCTGCCGGCCAGGGCCGAGGGAGGGCGTCCCCGCACGCGGCCCGGCGTCGCTCCCCGTACCGTTCACCCGGGCGGCGTCTGAACCCCGGCACGTCCATACGGTCCGGAGTTGGTTCAGGTTGCCGACAAGCCGCCGGACCGGCTCCTCCCGTGGCTATAGTGGCGAAGGCTACGAGGATCGGGGGATGCTTCAGTGTCGGAGGAAGAGTCTCAGGCCCGGGCGGTGAAGACGGCCTGGCAGATCCATGCCGCGCTCCAGGAGTCGACCCGCACCGTCGATGCCAAGGCGTCCTTCGCCCTGGCCATGGAGTCCGCGGCCCTCGCCGGAATCGCCGCGCTGTCCGGCACCGGCCGCTCCCTCGGCCGCGTGACCGGATTCGCGGAGTTCGCCCTCTGGGCCGGCGTCGTCCTCATCGGGCTCTCCGCGATTCTTGCCGTGCTCGTCGTCCTGCCGCGCCACAACGGCCAGGGTCGCTCGCCCGACCCCGGCGCGGACGAGTTCCTCTTCTACGGTCATCTGCGCCACTGGGCCCCCGACGATCTCGCGCAGAGGCTCGCCGGTACCGACGCCTTGCCCTCCCTCAGTAGTCAGCTCGTCGTGATGAGCGCGATCGCCTGGACGAAACACCGTCGCGTCCAGCAGTCGTTGCTGCTGGCCGTCGCCGGGAGTCTGCTGGTCGCCGCCGTCATAGCGCTGGCCTGAAACCGGCCACCGTGGACGGAACACCGGGCCACCGCCCGCACCGGACGACCTTCTGGTCGCTGCTCGACGACCACGCGAGGGCCCAACTGCTCGCCGCCGGACATATGGTGGCCTTTTCGCCCAAGGAAACACTGCTTCAGCAGTACGACCTCACCGACCACCTGCTCGTCATACAGCGCGGCTGCGCCAAGGTCGCCGCCAACTCCGCCGCGGGCTACGAGGCCGTGCTCGCCATCCGCAGAGCCGGCGACCTGCTGGGCGAGCAGGCCGCACTGGACGGCAGGCCGCGCTCCGCCACCCTCACCTCGCTGACCCGGGTCGAGGCCCTCATGATTGCGTCGTCCGCGTTCCGCGCCTCCATCAGGTCCGTGCCGGCAATCGCGCTCGCCCTCCAGCAGGTGCTCTCCGAGCGCCTGCGCGAGTCGGACGGTCATCGGGCGGCCGCAGGTTCCGAGGCCGTCCAGGCCAGGCTGGCCGCACTGCTGCTGGAACTCGGCGCGGAATACGGGCGTCCGCAGCCGAACGGGGCCGTCCTGATCGCCCTGCCGCTGTCCCAGGACGACTTCGCGGGCCTCGTCCTCAGCTCGCGGCGGACGGTCAGCCGGGTCCTGGAGCAGTGGCGGGGGCGCGGCTGGGTGACGACGGGGCGCAACAGACTGACCATCGACCGGCCGGACGAGTTGAAACGGCTGGGCGGTTCAGGATTTTAGAGGAACGACCACCCCATGGGGCGGGTGCTCGGTCACACGTCGTCCCAGGACATCGTCGTCAGCCCGTGCTCTTCCGCCAACGGATTCCACTCGGCCACGAAGTCCTTCTTCGCGCGCGTCGCCCGTGTGCTGGCGCCGGCCGCGTCGCTCCAGTGCGACGAGGATATCACGCTCTGTGAGGAGCAACCGCTCAGCGCCTCCTCGGACAGCTGCGCATAGGAGCGGTCGGCATCCGCGGACTCCTGCCACCCCGACCGCAGAGCCTCCGTCATGGCGGCGGGCAGGAGATCCGAACCGAGTGCTTCCAGATCCCGTACGAGCTCGTCCCGTTCGGCCGCCGCGCTCTCGAACACCTCCTTGGCCGCTCGGAGTCCGGAGCGTCCGGGACAGGTGGTCATCTCACTGACCGCCTCACCGACGTCGCTACGGTTGCCCGCGTTGCGGTCCAGCAGGTCGCCCAGGGCTTGGGCCTGTTCCGCCTCGGACTCCTCGGCGGACAATTCGGAGCTTTCGGTGTCCTCGCTCGCATCACCAAAGCTTCCGGTGTCCTCGCTCGGATCACCGGAGCTCCCGGAACTGACCGAACTGCCGCTCTGCTCGTCGGAGTCGAAAAGATCAGGACCGAAGCCGAAAGCCAGGACGACGAGCAGGAAGGCGATCAGCCACCGGCCCGCGTTCGACCGGCCGCGCGGGTGCGGCGCCGACAGCGGACTGTGCGGGATCCCGAGCAACGGAGGCGGTACGGTGCCCGTCGTGTTCGGCTGCGGCGCGAAAGGCCCCTGCGGTGTGGGCTGTGGCAGCGTCGCGGGCGCGGTGGTGACCGCGTCGGCCAGTGCGGGCAGCCACTGCTCAAGCACCGGCCGCAGGGCAGGGTCGGGGGACAGGCTCTGCTCGGCGAGGTGTCCCACCGCAGGGTCCGCCGCCCGCAGGACCGCCAGATTCTGACCATCCTGCTCGCCCGCGAAGAGCCGAGCCGCGAGAAGACCGAACTTGTACGTGTCCCCCGTCGCGCCACCCATCCGCTCACCCGGCGGCAGGGACCAGTTGGGCGTTTCCACGGCCGGGAGAGCCCACTTGCCGTGCAGCACCATCGCGTCGCAGTCGATGAGGAAGCAACTGGGCATCCCTTCCAGGCAGAAGAGCACGTTGTTCGGTGACACGTCGCCCACGACGACGCCGAGGGAGTGCAGCCGCACGAGCGTGCGGGCCAGGTTCAGGAGCAGCTCGAACCGCTGGCCGGGTGTGACGGCCAGGCCCGCCCGGTCCAGGTACGCCGGGGGATTCAGCAGGTACTGGAAGCCGGCGGGCTGCGACTTGTCCGGCTCGAAGTCGAAGCGGCGGAAGAACCGCTCGGGGATCTGCCGCATCAGGAAGCCGCTCACCCCGGCGGAGTCCGTCACCAGCACGGCCGGCCAGGCGGCGCACTCGGCGAGCCACTGACCGGTGCGCTGGGACAGCGACGGAATGAAGTCGACCATCGCGGAGAGGACATCGGCGTCGAGGTCGGGGCGGATCCTGGAGTGGTACTCCTTGTAGGCCACCGGCCAGGAGCCGTTGATGGTCCGGTTCTCGACCGCCCACACCGAACCCTGCCCGCCGGAGTTGAACTTCGGCCCCTTGGCCACCTGTCCGGCGTCCATGGCTCCTGCCCCGGTCATTCCGCCGCCCCGACGGCCCTGGTCGCCCTGACCGCCGCCGGGCTGCCGGTCTCGTCGAGGCGGTGACGCGGCCACACGGCGAGCAGCGTCCGGTCGTCGTCGAACGTCTCGCGGGAGAAGTCGAGCAACTGCGCGACGGCCTGCGGCTCCCGCGGCGGGCGGCCGAGCTCGTAGGCCATCATCGACCCGATCCGTCCCGTACCGTCCCCCAGCGGATCACCGAACCCGTCCGTCCCGATCAGCAGCACCCCGTCCTCGGGAAAGGTCGACCAGGTCCCCTCGACCCGCGCCGGTACCCACGGCAGGGCGGACACGGCGGAGGAGAAGACCCCGTCCGTCGCTTCCTCCTTACCGCCCAGCAGCGGGCGGAAGCGGCTCTCGTGCAACATCCAGGCGCCGCTGTCTCCCACGTGCACCAGATTGACCTGCAGCCGCCCGCTCCCGGTGAGGTGCACGACACCCGTCACCAGAGTCGTCGCCAGCAGGGCCTGCGCCTCCCGCTGCTGCTCGCGGGTCGGTTCCGTACCGCCGCTCACCCGCATGAACAGCTGGTACGCCGCCGAGTCCACCACCCGCTTCCAGTCCACCTGTGGCCGTCCCTCGTCAAGCTGCCGCAGCGCGTCGGCGACCGCGGTACGGCAGGCCAGGGCCGCGCCCACATGCGACTGCGGAGCCGCCGAGACGCCGTCCGCGACCGCGAACACCACCGCGCCGGTCGGCTCGTGCGCCGCCACCACGATGTCGTCCTGGCGCGGCTGTCCGCCGAACCGGTGCGCATCGCCCCGTACGGAGGCAAGCCGGACCGTGAGCTCCGGGGTGGACCAGCCGTCGAACAGCGTGTCCGGACGGTACGGGTCCGCCTCCGGCGGCTTGGGCTCGAACCGGGCAGCCGGCCTGCCGAAGATGAACCGGGTCCATGCCGGTATCGGGCCGCCCGGGAGCCGTGGCTCCCGCGTCACCTGTGCGGGTACGAGGGCGGTCCGGTCCGGCCGCTGACGCGGCGGCGGCTGCTGTTCCTGGTCCGGCGACGCGCGGCGACCGGAGGCCTGTCCCTTGTCGGGGCGCTCCTCCTCGTCGTCCTGACGCCGCCCGAAGAAACTCGTCACACTCACACCTCGTCAATCGCGAGCCGGAAGCCTTCCGGCCGCTCGACCACCAGCTCCGGCCGACCGGACGCCATCGCGTTGCCGGACTCCACCACGCTCTTGGTGAGCGCGGTGAAGAACTGCGCTATGGACGCCCCGAGTTGGGCGCCCGGCACCGAGATGAACGCGAAGTCCTGCTGGGTGGCGACACTGATCATCGTCTCGGCCTCCGCCTGGCCGATCCCGCAGGCGATGATGTTGGGCGCCGCGTTGGTCACCGAACGGTCGGTGAGCTCCCGGTGCCTGTCCTGCCAGGCCTCGCCGAAGTTGGGCTGGCCGTCGCTCAGGAAGAACACCGCCGGCCGGTGAACGCGGTAGCCCTGGCCCTTGAGGGTGGCCACATCCTGCGGGATCCGTCGCAGCAGCGCGCCGAAGGCCGCCTCGTAACTCGTGCCGCCGTTCGCAGTGAGGCGGGGCAGCTCGCTCTCGGCCCGCAGATCGGCGAGAATCAACCGCTCGGTCACCGTGTTGGAGAACCCCAGCACGGAGAAGCGGACCTTCGCCGCGGCCATCGGTTCACCGAGCAGGGACCGGTGCAGCGAGGCGAGTCCGGCATTGAGGTCACCGACGTACGGATTCATCGAACCGGACTCGTCCGCCAGTACGTAGACGGGCAGCAACTGCCCTTGGTTCTCTGCCATTTCGCGCGCGTCTCTCTATTCGATTCCGTCGACGGGTGTCAGTCCCCGGGGGCGTTCCAGCAACAGTTCGGAGGAGCCGGTGACCGCGCTGCGCCCCAGGTGGAGCACGGTGTTCCGAAGGAGCAGCGAGAACTGCGCCACCGACTCCGAGAGGTCCGTGCGTGCGTTCGCGGAGAGAGCGAATTCGGTGAGGCTGGCGATCTGCGCGACCGCGCGCCGGTCGGTGGTGCCGATGCCGCAGGCCACGATGTTCGGCCGGTAGCGGTGCTGCATCAGCTCCTGGCGCGCGGCCTGCCACGCGCCGCCGTCCACCGGGTCGCCCACGGCGAGGAAGAAGACGGTGGGACGGTTGACGCGCGACGCCTGCTGCTTGAGCCGCTCCGTCTCCAGGGGTACGAGCTCCAGCAGGCGGCGGAAGACGGGCTCGTAACGGCAGTCGTCTCCGGCCTGGAAATCGGGGATGCCCGTCCCCGGCGAGATCTGGGTCAGAGGCATCCGGACATCGGCGGTGCCGGAGAAGGTCAGTACGGACAGCCGTACGGCCGCAGCCACATCCGGGCTCTCGGCCAACGCGGCCTGCAGGGACCCCAGCACGTCACGCAGCTCGGTGACACAGCCGGCCGCAGCCGGCGAGGTGTCCAGGACGACGTAGACCTGCGCCAGGCCGGCGGCCGCCGGACGTCCCTCCGGCGACGAGGCGGGCGAAGTGTCACCCGGCCCGTACGCGCTGCCGGGGCGGGTGCCGCCCCACGGCGGGGGCGTCCGAGGTGCGGCCGGTGTGGGAGGTGCGGGCGGCAATTGCTGTGGCGCCGGCGTGGGCAGCGAGTGCATCGGCGGCGGCGTCCCGGCGGCCGGGGGCAGCACCCCGCTGAAGACATTGACCGACGGGCCCAGCACGCCGTCCCGAAGACCGGGGAGATCCACCTCCCGCACGATCCCGTTGTCGATCATGTACCGGACCATCTCGACCTGACGCTGCTCCTGGTCCACGGCCCGCTTCTGCCGGCTCTCCTCCAGGCGCATCAGCAGTTCCATGGACTTCTCGGTGTCGTCGGGGTGCTTCGCGAGGTGTTCGAGGATGAGGCTCCGGAAGTCCAGGCGTACGGAGGCGAGAGCGGCCCGCTCCCGCTTGTCCCGCTCGAGCCGGGCCATCTGCTCGATGTCCGCGACCGCCTCCTTGTGGTGGGTGTTGCCGATGGCCGCCGTGTGCTTCAGGCGGCCCACCTCCGAGTCGCGGCCCGCCTTCTTGCGTACGCGGATGAACTCCCGTGCCGCCTGGTCGGGTTCGAGCTGGACATCGCAGTAGTAGAGGGTCACGCCCTCGGGCATCGGCAGGGGCAGGGGCAGCGCCGCGTTGATCCTGGTCTGCGCCTCGAACGCGTCCTCGATGTCGAAGTGCGCCGCCTGCGGCCGGATTCTGCTGATCAGATGCGGATAGACCGCGCTGAGCGCGTCGGGAAGACCGCTTCGCACCACCGCCACCGGATCGTGCACCCGGAACCCGACATCGATGGTCGCCTCGAACCGGTGCGCCTGGTCCTTGCAGGTCAGCGGTGTCCTGGTGAGTTTGGCGGTCCGCCGGTGGTCGCCCAGGTCCACGACGTAGCAGAGCTTGTATCTGTTCTGCAGCCGTCCGGCGGCCGTCAGATGCCGGGGTGACTCGATCTCCCAGCCCCCTGTCTTCAGGGCGTAGACGACCGCGAAGTTCGGCGGAAGACCGCGCAGCGTGGCGAGCTGGGAACGCCGCACCGGCTGTTTGTTGAGGATCAGTGGGACTGACATGTCACACCCTCTCCAGATCGAGCTGAGCGTGGACGACGGCGGCGGTCAGGGGCAGCGGCACCAGCTCGTCCGGATCGACCCAGTCGGCCGCGCACCGCCGCAGGATCCGACCCGACCTGACATCCCCGTACGCGATGGTGCCCACCATCAGCTGGAACATGGACCGCAGCGCCCGGTCGCGCTCGGCGAGCGCGGCCCAGTTGCGCAGCACCTGCTGGGCCTCCTGACCGAAGACCGCCTGGTTGAGGGCGTCACGCCACAGAGCGATGAACGGGTCACGTAACTCCTCGCGTTGATGCGCCTGATAGAGGAGGGCGGGCCACTCCTCCAGTTCGCCGCCGGTGTTCCACTCGTCCTTCTTCACCACCACCTGCGCCGCGATGATCAGGAACGAGAGGAGCGCCGTCTGCTGCTTGCGGTGATCGGCGGCCCCCTCGTGGAGAGCGCGGAGCACCAGCGCCGTCGTGTCCGCGTCCTGCGCGACCAGGTCGGTCAGGCTGCGGCCGATGGCCACGGCCACGGCGGCCCGGTCCACGACGGCGAGGCGGAGCAGGGCCGCGACGGCGGGCCCGGGGTCCTTGCGCAGGCCGTACACCCGTGCCGCCGTCGCCTGCACGAAGGGTCGGCTCCGGTCGGCGAACCAGCCTTCGACCATGATGTCCGCCCGACCCGCGATCCACTGCTCACGCGAGGCGACGCGCAGCGCGTAGGCGATGGCGTCGCGGTGCAACGGGTTCTCGCTGTCCGCCCAGTCGTGGAAGAGCTGGTTGCAGAGGTAGGCGTACGACTCCGAGGCGATCGCCCCGAGCGCCGCCGCCGCGAAGACCCGGACCTCTTCCGCCGGGTCCACGACCAGCCCGGACAGCCAGTCGAGCAGTTCGCCCTGGATCTCGTACTGGGTCCACGCGTGCTGGATGACCCGCCGGGGGTACGAGGGGTCCTTGTACTCCAGGGCCCGGCCGGGCTCGCCGTCCTCCTTGGTGATGTCACGGGCGCGCAGCCGGATCAGCTGTGTGCGGCGCGCGGAGGCGAAGGGGTCCTCGCCGTGGGGCACGTCACCGTCCGGCCCGGCCGTCAGCACATGCGGACGGGTGTCCTTCAGCCGCTCGCGCAGGGCCCGCGCGGCAGTGGCTATGTACTCCTGCGGGAGGCCGTTGAGCACGGCGAGGGCGATCGCGAGACTCCGGACGCGGGGCTCCCGCAGGCTCTCGACCCAGATGTCGAAGTCCTCGTCGGCCTGGCGGGCGCGGCGCCTCTTGATGTTCTCGGGGTCCAGCGTGCCGGTGTCCGACTCCTCCATGATCGCGAAAGCCAGGTCGGCCGCCTGCTTGCAGGCGGGCTCGCCTTCGCACTCCTCGTCGAGCAGCTGCCCGATGGCGGCGTCGGCGAGAAGCCGGTCCCTTGCCGCGTCGCCCAGGCGCCAGCGCAGATGCGAGGCGACGATGCCGCGCTGGTCGGGCGCCTCGGTGACGTCCACGACCGCCGTCAGGAGTTCGCTGTCGGCGACCTCGGTGCTGGACACGGTCATCACCAGCCACGCGCCCGCCAGGGCGAGCGCGCCCTGGACCTTCTCGTACATCTCTCCGCGCAGGCCGGCAATCGCGGACGGCTGGTCGAGCAGAAAGGCGGCGCCGCGCTCGATGGAGTCCGTGCCGCGCTCCAGGAGGTCGGCGAGAGAAGCGAAGTCGACATCGCTGTCCACGTGGTACTTGGTGGTGGCGCCCATGCCCTGGAGCAGGCGTACGGCCATGGCGGTCTTCCCGTAACCGGGGGCGCCACGCAGGATCAGCAGATGCCGGCCGGCCAGCGCCTCGCGGGCGGCAGGCAGGCCGGGCGGCTCCTGGTAGGCGAAACGTACCCGCTCGTCCATGAGCGGGGAGATGGCCCGAAGGCGCCGCTGGGCGCCACCGAGCAGCAGGACGTACTTGTCGCCGCCGACGACGTCGCCCTCGACGTTGGCGAAGGCGTTGCGCACCCGGTCGCGGCGCAGGGACCCCAGGCCCACCTGGCCGGTCGCCGCGAAGGACTCGGCCCCTGGACCGGACCGAGGAGGCTCGCCGCCCGGTGTACCGCCCGTGCCGCCGCCGGGCGCACCGCCCCCGCCGTCCGGGCCGGGGCCCGGTGCTCCTCCGCCGCCCGGGACGGGTGGCTGTGCCGGGCCGGGCGGCGCAGCGGTGTTACCCGCCGCACCGCCCGGCCCGCCCCCCGTACCGGCTGCCGGTGCCGAGCCCGTGGCACCCGCAGCCGGCGCTCCCCCCGTCGGTGTGGTCATGGACGTACCGGGCCCGTCGTACCGATGTTGACGGTCTTGTCGCCCTGGAACACGTCTCCGTGTACGGTCCCGACGCTGATCCCGGCTCCTCCCGCCCCGGACGGCCCGCCGGACCCTGCCGGTCCGGCCTGCCGGGTATGTCTCTCCGGCGCGGGCGTCCCGGCCGGGAGCCCCGGGGGCGCCGGAGCTCCCGGCACGGTCACCCAGCTCTCGATGAGCTCGCCGTGTTTGGTCCGGAACGGCATCGGCAGGTATGCGGCCGGGTCGGTGGAGCGGTGCCCGTGCCGGATGACCGCCCGGTAGATCTCGTCGGACACGACGAAGACCATCCGCGACGAGGCCGCGGCGGCCAGGACCTCGCGCAACGGCCCCGCGTCGACCAGCCGGCACGCGGTGTTGACCGCGTCCCCGGACCATCCCTGGCCGTCCCGCGCGATGATCCCCTGGTGCAGCGCGACCCGGAACCGCATCGCGTGGGCGGGGCTGTAGACGACGGCCTTCTGCTTCAGTTCCTCGTCGAGGGCGCGTACGAACGACCCGGCGAGGACGATCGGCGAGACGGTCGGTGGGACGATCATCAGGACACCGTCGCCGCGGTCCTCGGTGACGACACCTTCGGCCGTGAGCCCGGCTTGTGACAGTGCTTCCCCGAGCACCTCGTACATCCCGGCCCGCAGGGAACGCTGGACCGGATCGGGCCGGGAGCTGAAGTTCTCGATGTCCAGCACCATCACCCAGCAGTGCGTCGCTTCACCGGACATGGCGGTCTCCCCACGCGCTCAACACAGCAACGACTCGATCAGTGGCCCCAGTTGTATGACATCGACGACCTCCGGGTCTACGCCAATTGACACACAGGGAGAAATCCGGGGCTCCACGCACGGCCCGGGGCAGGGCAGCCTGGCGGGGCCCCAGGGACAGGAGTGCCGCGTCAGGGTGTCAGCGGATGTGGTGGCCGGAGATGGCCCGGGCGATGACCAGGCGCTGGATCTCGCTCGTGCCCTCGAAGATCGTGTAGATCTTGGCGTCGCGGTACATCCGCTCCACCGGGTGCTCCCTGCTGTAGCCGGCGCCGCCGAGGATCTGGACCGCCTTCTCCGTTGCGGAGACAGCGAGTTCGCCCGCGCGGAGCTTGGACATGGAGCCCTGGCCGGCGTCGAAGGTCCGGTCGTTGCGGGCCATCCAGGCGGCCTGCCAGATCAGCAGGCGTACGGCCTCGATCTCCGTGCGGATGTCGGCGAGGGCGAACGCGATCGACTGGTTCTCTATGATCGGCCGGCCGAACGCCTCGCGCTGTCCGGCGTACTCCAGCGCGTACTCGTACGCGGCGCGGGCGATGCCCAGCGCCTGGGCGCCGACGGTGGGGCGGCTGACCTCGAAGGTCGCCATCGCCGCCTGGCCCTTGGCGGTGGTGCCCTCGCGGGCGCGGGCGAGGCGTGTGTCCAGCCGCTCCTTTCCGCCGAGGAGGCAGTGGCCCGGTACGCGTACGCCGTCCAGGAAGACGTCCGCCGTGTGCGAGGCGCGCAGGCCGAGCTTCTTGATGGTGCGGCTCGCCTCCAGGCCCTTCGTGCCCGGCGGGACGACGAACGCCGCCTGGCCGCGGGCACCGAGAGACGGCTCGACCGAGGCGACCACCACGTGGATCTCGGCGATCCCGCCGTTGGTGATCCATGCCTTCTGACCGGAGATCACCCACTCGTCCCTGGCCTCGTCGTACCGGGCCTTCGTCGTCATCGCGGAGACGTCGGAGCCCGCCTGGGGCTCGGAGACACAGAAGGCGGCCACCTTCGGGTCGTCCTCGTCGCCGTAGCACTGGGGGACCCACTCGGCGAGCTGGTCGGGCGTGCCGGAGGCGAAGATACCGGCGACCGCGAGCGAGGTGCCGAACAGTGCCATCCCGATACCGGCGTCGCCCCAGAACAGCTCCTCGTTGGCGATCTGGAGGGACAGGCCGCTGGGGTCCCCGTACATGTCGGCGAGCGACTCGAAGCCGTACAGGCCGATCCTGGCGGCCTCCTGGATGACAGGCCACGGCGTCTCTTCCCGGGCGTCCCACTCGGCCGCCGCGGGGCGCACCACCTGGGCTGCGAAGCCGTGCACCCAGGTGCGCAGGTCCCGCTGTTCCTCGGTCAGGGCGAGGGAGAAGTAGCTCATGGGCTTCAGGCCTTCGGGATGTCGAAGTAGCGGGTCAGGCCCGAGGCCAGGCCGATGTCACCGGCGACCTGCAGCTTGCGCATCATGAACATCGTCACGGGATTGCCGTTGCCGGAGACCAGCTTGAGGAATTCGGCGTCGCTCATCACCAGTGTCGTACGAGGCTCGGTGTCGGAGCGGCCCACGCTCACCGTGCAGGCGCCGTCGGCTATGGAGGTCTCGTAGACCTCCTCGCTCTCGCCGGTGATCTTCCAGCGGATCAGTGCCTTCAGCGGGCCGGCCGCTTCCGGGCGGAACTGCTGCCTCATCCGGCCGAAGACCTCGCTCAGTACCCGGGCGCGCAGGTCGCCGTGCATCACCTCGCCGAGCTGCTTGGCGGACAGGCCCTTGACGATCCGTGCGAACTCCTCCGGGGAGACGGAGGCGAAGTCGAGTCCGGACAGTTCATCCGTGAGGTTGCCACTGCTGTTGTCGGCCACGCCAGATCCTTACTCCAGAGTAAACTTACTTTGGAGTAAGGTAAGGCGGCCGTAGCCGCTCCGCAAGCAGGCGTCACCAGGCGTCGTCCGGACGCACCGCGAGGAACGGGTGATGGGCGGACAGCACCTTGTTGGCCCACGCGAGCTCGGACAGTGCCTGCTCGCGGTCGGCCTGGTCCTCGATGCCGAGCCTCGGTCCTCGGAACCTGCGCACCTCGCGGGCGGCGCAGTCGGCGTCGAGCTCCGCCTGGAGGACGTGCGGCGGGGTGCAGGACCCGATCAGTGCGGCGACCCGGTCGGGGATCGGCACGGGGACGAGGAGATGCGAAGCGGTCATGTGGGGGGTTCCCTCTCGGATGGTTGGCCAGGAGGTGGCGCTCCGCGGTGACCGGTGGGCCACCGCTCCTCCCTATGTAACGGGACGCAGTTCCGGGTTTCTTGTTGAGAACGTCTCCGTGTCGCAACCGTTTGGGACTGACCGTCTATTTCGCGTTACCTGGGGGTAAGTTGACTCGGTGCGAAGCGTGTGAAGCGGACTCAGTTGAGGGATTGGCCGCTGCGAGCACGTAACTGCGTGGCGCGCAGCACGGCTTCGGTCGCGAAGCGGCTCTCGGGATCGGTGAGCTGCTCGCCGAAGATGGCCTCCAGGCTGCGCATCCGGTAACGGACCGTCTGGGGATGGACATCGAGCAGCTCGCCCATCTGGGCGGCCGTGCCGCGGGTGCCGAGCCAGACCCGCAGCGTCTCGACCAGCCGCTCGCGCCGTGCGGTGCTGATGCCGGACACGGCGGCCAGTTGCCGCTCGGCGAGCTGGTCGAGGAGGGCGGGGTCGGAGAGGAGCCACAGTGTGATGAGGTGGTCCTCGCAGGGGATGACGGGCGCGTCGTCGATGACCCCCGTGTCGACCAGTTCGAGGACGCGGCGGGCCCAGCGGATCGAGTCGGCGGCGAGCGCGGTCGGCACGGTCAGCCCGATCGCCGCACCACCACCGGGGACCGTCCGGCCGAGCATCTCTCTCCGCGCGTCGTCCATCGGACCGGGGATCAGCAGGTGCGGCTGCGGATCCCCGGGGTCGATCAGGACGTCATGGTCCGCGCTCATCCGGTCGAGGCCCGCAGGGGCGCGTACGGCGACGAGCGTGACCTGTTCGGGGAGCGTCCAGCCGGTCTGCTCGCAGAGCTCGGCGATCGCGCTGCGGGGAACCGGTCTGCCGGAAAGGATCAGATGCAGCAGTCGGCGGCGTACCGCCTCGCTCTGCTGGTCGGATCGGGCATGCACCTCCAGAAAGCCTTCGCGGGACAGGGACTCGAGCTCGTCCACGTAGGCGAACAGCGCGTCGGCGAAGCTGAGCATCAGTGCCGGCGAGAAGTTGTAACTCCGGCCCACCTTCTTCGCCCGCCGCAGCGCGACGCGAGCGCCCAGCCGGTACGCCCCTTGGAGCGCGTCCAGGGTGCGGCCCTCGTACGCCTCGAATCTGCCGAATCTTCGGCACATGTCATCGCGCAGCACCGTGGGGGCCGAGGGCTCGGCGACCAGGTCGACGAAGGAAGAAAGGCTCTGCTCGACACCCATGCGAATGGATGTGCCGTTCGGGCCGTTCAGCAGGCGTGCGTATTCCGGATAGGCTCGGGTCACTTCCATGCCTATCTCTTTGATCAGGCTCGGCAGTTCGGGCCGCATGATCGCGGCGAACTCCTGGGGGAGGGGCCCCAGCGGGTCTCCGGTGTCCAGCGGCTGGATAAGTCTTGGCATGACCGTCCCCTTGATTTCCCGGGCCCGGCGTGGACGGAGCAGGTGGGGGGAAAGCGCTCCCACGGACCGACAGGTGTATACCGGCATCGGCGCCGAAGATAGACCAAGTCGGACGGGGCGCACACCGTCTGGACGAGACCGAAGTGTAAGGGGCACATAGAGTGGCCCCGTTGCGGGGCTTCGGTGCAGGTGGGGCGGCAGATGCTCACTTCCGGACAATGTTTTCGGCCGTGGGCTGCGTCTCGGGCACCGACGAGGGCCCGGCGGTCGTACCGGGCCGTGGAGTGGGTTCCCCTTGGCCTTGCCCAGGAATATTGCGCACCAAGTGACAAGCGCGACGCGGGAATTAGTGACCTGTTGACGAGGAAAAAAACTTGCCGAACCAATCTTGACCGGCAGGATTGTGCTCGAAGTTTCCCGCAAGTAACGTCACGCCCTGTCACAGAACGTGTGTGGCTGAAGGAGCAGCACGGCCCCCACGCAACACGATTCATCGCTGCACTCCCTGCGCCTTTGCAGGAATTCGGGTGCTGTCCCCGCAACAGTGCACCGCACTGTCGAATCGGAGGAAATCACTGTGCGCAACTCTCTTGGAAAGATAGTGCTCGCGGCCGGTGCCGCCGCAGCCGCTGTCGCGCTCGGCGCGACGACCGCCACCGCCGGCGTCGCCGCTCCGACCTGGACCGTCGGCCCCGCGCCCTCGCCGGTGCCGGTCTCGGCAAGCTCCACCGGCTCCGCATTGCTCAGCCTCAACGGCATCCCGCTGACGTGTACGTCATCGGCGGCCTCGGCCGTTCTGCAGACCGCCTCCGGCACCTCGAACGTGACCGTCGGCACCATCGCTCCGCTGACCTGGAGCGGGTGCACCAGCCCGTTCGGCCCGGTGACGCCGACCGCCAACACCTCCCCGGCGTGGCAGCTGAAGGCGAACACCTACAGCGCAGGAACCACCACGGGGTACATCTCCGGTGTGAAGGCTACGCTGTCGGTTCTCACCTGCACCTTCACGGTGACGGGTAACGTCACGGCCTCCTACAACAACACCCTCGGCCAGCTCACGATCGGCAACAACGCCTCCTACCAGCTGACCGTCGCGACCGCCTCCGCGGGATGTGCCGGTATCGCGGCCGTGGGCCAGCACCCGACCTACACCGCCAAGTACAACGCGGTCAAGACGGGTACCACCATCAAGCCGACCATCGTGTACACCCCCTGATCCGGTCGCAGGCCCCGGTAAAGGGATATCAGGGATCGCACGGCGGCTCCGCCCGCCGTGCGATCCCTGTGCCGGACGGGCCTGTGCCCGTCCCACTCGCTGTCGAATCGGAGAAGCCAGCTGTGCGCAGGAGTGGTTGCACCAGTTCTCCGGGCCCGACAGGCCCGGTGGCCGACACGCCCACCCCGTGGAAGCTGATGGCGAACAGCTATGGCAACGGCATCGCCCGTGGGTACATCTCCGGTGTGAGGTTCACCTACGGGTGGCTCACCTGCACCGTGGCGGTGTCAGGCCGACTTCGCGGCGAAGTGCGCCAACGCCACCGGCCGGCCGGACGCCAGCGACACCGGCACGTACAAGCCGACTGTCGACACGGCCATCGTGTACACCCCTTGACCCGGCCGCACGCCGGTAGCGAGTGAGCAGGGAGCGTGCGGCGGTCAGTCCACCGCATGCGGCACGTCCGGTCGGCCGGAAAGGGGACATCGCCAGTGAAGGATCGTATGACGGCAACGCGCAGGCGCACGGCGCGTGGTGCAGCCGTGGCCGCTGCTGTGCTGCTCGGGGGGATGATCCCCGGCGCACAGGCCGCGTCCGGTATGCAGGAGATCGACGCGGAGCTGGCCTACACGTGTGCTTTCCCGCAGGGCGAGCAGCCGGTGAAGGTCGGCTTGGCCGTGAAGGTCCCCGAATCGGTGCAGGCCAACCAGGTGATCCAGCCCGAGGAGATGGCGCTGGACCTGACACTGTCCGAGGAGGCGTCGGCAGGTCTCGCCGGCTCCGGAGCGGCGACCGTCAGCGCGGAAGCACAGCTTTCGGTCGATGTCGCCCAGGAGGACCAGCACGCCCGGGCGGAGTGGGTCGGGACGACCGCCGATCCGGTGCCGCTTCCCGAGGCGGGCGAGCTGACGCTGAGTACGGCGGGGGGTGTCCCCTACGTGAAACCCGGAGCCTCGGGCGACCTGACGTTCGAGGTCTCCGCCCTCTCGGTGGAACTGGCCGGGCGGAAGGCCGACGGTGCTCCGGCGGAACCGCCGAGCATCTCCGTGACGTGCGTGGTGGACGCGGACCAGGAGACGACCGTGGCGACGGTCGGCGTCGATGGTGGTACCGAGACGCCCACGCCCGGACCGTCCGCGTCCGATGAGTGGCCCGATGGCGACGAGGAGCAGGGAGAACACGTCCCGCCTGAGGTCGGGACGAGAGCGAAGGAGTCCGTGTCCGCTTCCGCGCCACCGTGCGTCGGGGACCCGATGAACGAGGAAGGCCGTGACATGGTCGCCTACGTAGCCGGCTACGCGAACGTGACCAAGCTCGACGGCGCCACCAAATTCCCCCCTGCCTGCGCACGGATCCATACGTACGACGGCGAGAACTACTTCGAGTATCCCTACGTACACGCGATCCTGAATGCGGCCATCGTGCTGGATTACCTGGGTAAGCCGCAACTGCCGCCCACTACGGGGACGTTCCTGACGTTCGGGTTCATGCCGACGACAGCCACTCTCGAGATGACGCAGATTCCTCCCAAGGCCGACTCGCCGAAGGACCGCAACGTGGTGTCCCACGGCATCACTGATGTCCTGAACGGTGGTTTCACCAGAACCACCACCACCGTCGATATGGACTTCGTCCTCAGGCTGTACGACGTGAAGGTCAACGGCGTCGCGCTGGACGTCGGGAACAGCTGCCGAACGGAGCGCCCGTTCCGGCTCTCCCTCGCAGGCCTGGGGACCTGGGACGCGGAGAAGGGCAACGAGGGCTACACCGTGGTGACAGGAGGGGAACTGACGGGGTCGGTGACGATCCCGCCCTTCGAGGGGTGCGGTGTGGATGAGGATCTCGACAGCCTCTTCACCGCGTCCCTCTCCGGATCTCCCGGATTCGTCAAGCAAGTACAGGGGGCGCCTTGTGTCCCCTCGACCGGTTCTGCCTGCACGCCTGAGTACCAGCCTCAGGACATCCCCAAGGCGACGCGCTGACCCCCGCGGTCGCACCAGACCATCATGCCGAGCACAGCAATCCCTAGAACCTTCAACCGAATTGAGGGAACAATGAGATCTGCTTCGAAGACCTGGATCAAGGCCGGCGGCGCCGTCGCCGCATCCGCCGCGCTGGTCATGCCCCTGACCGCGTCGCCGGCCGGTGCCGCCACCGCCGCCGCGACCCAGCTCAGCGGCGGCTGGGCCCCGTTCGACCGCTGTCCGGTGGATGCCCCCGCCATGCTCGCGGCGGACGGCGACACCGACGTTCCTCTGTGCGTGACGTCCACCTCACCCAACGGGTCGATCAAGCTGGGTAACACCGAGGCGACGACCGGCTCGACGAACCTGCAGTTCGGCGTCATCCAGCACCCGGCCGAGGGGACCTACACAGTCGTCCCGCCGCCGGAGGGATCCATCATCAGCGGCAAGACCACGATCCCCGGCGGCCTGCTCGGCATCATGTGCCCGGGCAACGTGCCGGTCATCTCGGCCGTGTGCGGCCAGATCACGAACGCGACCCTCAACAAGGTGACCGCCACCGTCGAATCGGCCGGCACGCCGACGGACTTCAGCCTGGTCGCGGGCCTGTCCTCGGGGCCGATCGTCACGCTGCCCATCAAGATCCGGCTGGACAACCCGCTCCTCGGCTCCAAGTGCTACATAGGCAGCAACAGCAACCCCGTGGTCCTGCACCCCGGCAACCTGAGCGTGCCGTCGCTGGCCGTCTCGAGGTTCAACGGTGACGGCACGGACAACCCGGACGAGGGCTCGCTGATCCAGTTCGCTCTGTCCGGCGCCGGCCAGGGTGACAGCCAGTTCTCCGTGCCGAAGGCCAACGGCTGCGGCCTCGGCGGCATCCTCAGCTGGGCGATCGACCTCAAGGTCGGACTGCCCGCGGCTGCGGGGACCAGCAACCTCGTCCTGAATGACGCCAAGACCGCCACGGTGGGTCTCACGGCCCCGGGCCTGTCGGTGCCCGACGCCGGCAAGGAACTCTCCGAGGCCTGGCACTCCGCGGTGAAGTAGTCGGAGAGGAGGGCACAGGCGCCGCATCCGGCTTCTTGTCACTTGATGCGCCCCGGCCCATCGCTGCACATGAGCCCGCTTCGACCGAATGAACCCTGGTCGGGGCGGGCTTCGGTGTGTCCGGACCGGATTCCGGGAGCCCGCCGCTTCGACTCGGAGACCCTCACTTTTCGATAGCTTTCGCGCGCCGATTGCTCATCGGGACATAAGAAAGCGATGCCGTGCAATTACCTCGGAGAAAGTTCGTGAAGTGCTATTGCGGACTTAGGTTACCGGCCCGTAACGTCCCGCTTGAGCGGATCGGAAACGCGTCCGTACCTGCTCGTTCGACGCACGTGGAGTCCCGGTCGCGCCCCCTTGACCCGGGATTCCTCCGGGAGTTCCTCCGACCCTGAACCCTCTCGCCGGGGCGTGTGGGCACTTCCGGCCGCCGGTGTCTCGTGGCTCCGGCCCTCCGGGCCGCGGGACCCCGGTGCACTCGGAGGGCTTGCGCAGATTCCGACAAAGCCGACGGGCGGGGTTGTCAATCGGTGACAAGTGATCCATGCAGAGATCAACGTCCGGCGATTTCCGCTGTTCAACGGCTTGTCCTCGCGGTTTCGACGGACATAACGTGCGCTGCCTGGTGCATGTGTGACGAGCCGCCATTGGATTTCTCAGAGCCGGAGTGCTGACAGATGACGTCGTTCACCACACCTTCGAAGGAGGATCGATGGGAATCGAAGTAGTCGTCGAGGGCCTGACGAAGTCCTTCGGCAAGCAGAACATCTGGCAGGACGTCAGCCTCACGTTGCCGGCCGGTGAGGTGAGCGTGATGCTCGGTCCTTCCGGCACCGGGAAGACCGTTTTCCTGAAGTCCATCATCGGACTGCTGAAGCCGGAGAAGGGCCGTGTGCTCATCAACGGCGTCGACATGGTGAACAGCCCGGAGAAGGACATCATGGAGACCCGGAAGCTCTTCGGTCTCATGTTCCAGGACGGCGCCCTCTTCGGCTCGATGTCGCTCTTCGACAACATCGCCTTCCCCTTGCGTGAACACACCCGCAAGAACGAGTCCGAGATCCGCCGCATCGTCATGGAGCGGATCGACATCGTCGGGCTGCTCGGCGCGGAGGGAAAGCTGCCCGGCGAGATATCCGGCGGTATGCGCAAGCGCGCCGGCCTCGCCCGTGCCCTCGTCCTGGACCCGCAGATCATCCTCTGCGACGAGCCGGACTCCGGGCTCGACCCGGTGCGCACCGCCTACCTCTCGCAGCTCCTCATCGATCTCAACGCGCAGATCGACGCGACCATGCTCATCGTCACCCACAACCTCGACATCGCGGCCACCGTCCCCGACAACATGGGGATGCTGTTCTGCCGCAACCTCGTCACCTTCGGCCCGCGCGAGGTGCTGCTCACCAGTGACATGCCCGTCGTCTCGCAGTTCCTCGCCGGACGCCGGGAAGGCCCCATCGGCATGTCCGAGGAGAAGGACGCTGCCACCCTCGCCGCGGAGCAGACCAACGGCTCCCTCCACTACGCCGGGCCGCGCAGCGTCGTACCGCAGCTGGAGCCGTCACCTGGACTGCCCGTACGGCAGGCGGCCCTGCGCCGCCGGGAGCGGGTCATCTCCATGATGGGCCAGCTGCCGGAAGCGGCGCGTACGGCGATCGTGAACAGCTACACGCCGACCTTGGACGGTGGGCGCCGATGACGGCACCACTGCCCGTACGCCCACCCGAGCCGGCCACCGGAGAGACGCGGGGAAAGACACCACAGCAGAGACCGCCCTCGCGGCTTCTCGCCCCGCTGCGCCAGACCGGCCAGCTGTTCGCCCTCGCTCTGGCCGTCGGCCGGGCCATCTTCCGCCGCCCGTTCCAGGTACGGGAATTCATCGAGCAGTTCTGGTTCGTCGCCAGCGTCACCATCCTGCCCGCCGCCCTCGTCTCCATCCCGTTCGGTGCGGTCATCGCCCTCCAGGTCGGCTCCCTCACCGAACAGCTCGGCGCTCAGTCCTTCACCGGCGGTGCCAGCGTCCTCGCGGTCATCCAGCAGGCCAGCCCGCTCATCGTGGCGCTGCTGATCGCCGGCGCCGCGGGGTCCGCCATCTGCGCCGACCTGGGTTCCCGCAAGATCCGCGAGGAGCTCGACGCCATGGAGGTCATGGGCGTCTCGCCCATCCAGCGCCTCGTCGTCCCCCGCGTGCTGGCCACCATGTTCGTCGCTGTCCTGCTCAACGGGCTGGTGTCCGTGGTCGGCACGCTCGGCGGGTACTTCTTCAACGTGATCCTGCAGGGCGGCACGCCGGGCGCGTACCTCGCCAGCTTCTCCGCCCTCGCCCAGCTCCCCGACCTCTACATCGGCGAACTCAAGGCGCTGATCTTCGGCTTCATCGCGGGCATCGTCGCCGCCTACCGGGGGCTCAACCCGCGCGGCGGGCCCAAGGGGGTGGGCGACGCGGTCAACCAGTCCGTCGTCATCACCTTCATGCTCCTGTTCGCGGTGAACATGATCCTCACGGCGATCTACCTCCAGATCGTCCCCCCGAAGGGGGGCTGACCGATGTCCATGCTCGGCTGGCTCGACCGCTCCGGTGAGCAACTCACCTTCTACGTGAGGGCGCTCATCTGGATCCCCCGTACCCTGCGCCGCTACCTCAAGGAGGTGCAGCGGCTGCTCGCCGAGGTCGCCTTCGGCAGCGGTGGCCTCGGGGTCATCGGCGGAACCATCGGTGTGATGATCGCGATGACACTCGCCACCGGCTCGGTCGTCGGCCTCCAGGGGTACGCCGCCCTGGACCAGATCGGCACCTCCGCTTTCACCGGCTTCATCTCCGCGTACTTCAACACCCGGGAGATCGCCCCGCTCGTCGCCGGGCTCGCTCTCTCCGCGACCGTCGGCGCAGGCTTCACCGCCCAGCTCGGCGCGATGCGGATCAACGAGGAGGTCGACGCCCTCGAGGCGATGGGCGTGCGCTCCATGCCCTACCTCGTCACCACGCGGATCATCGCCGGCGTCGTCGCCATCATCCCGCTGTACGCGATCGGGCTGCTCTCCTCCTACCTCGCGTCCCGCTACATCACCGTGCTGTTCAACGGCCAGTCGGCGGGCACCTACGACCACTACTTCAATCTCTTCCTCTCCCCGGACGACGTGCTCCTGTCGGTGCTCAAGGTGCTGATCTTCAGCGTGCTGGTGATCCTCGCCCACTGTTACTACGGCTTCCACGCCACCGGCGGCCCTGCCGGCGTGGGTGTGGCGGTGGGCCGGTCGGTTCGCAATGCCATCGTGCTCATCAGCGTCACCGACTTCTTCCTCTCACTCGCCATCTGGGGCGCGACGACAACGGTGAAGGTGGCGGGCTGATGCACTCCTCCACGGCGCAGACGGTGCGCCGCAGACTCGCCGGTGTGGCCTTCGTGCTCGTGCCCGCCGTGCTCGTATGGCTGTCGGTCTCCGTGTACGAGAAGGACTTCACGAACGACGCCACCGTGACCGTACGCACCGGGAGCGTCGGCAACGAGATGCACGACAACGCCGAGGTCAAGCTGCGCGGTGTCGTGATCGGAGAGGTGCGCGACATCGAGGCGGACGGGGACGGGGCGCGCCTGACCCTCGCCATCCAGCCCGACCGGCTCGGGCAGATACCTGCCGACGTCTCCGCCCAGATGCTGCCCACCACCCTCTTCGGCGAGCGGTTCGTCGCTCTCGTACCGCCGTCCGTCCCCTCCGCGCAGGCTCTCCAGGCCGGCGCCGTGATTCCGCAGGACCGCTCCAGCAACGCCATCGAGCTGGAGGAGGTCCTCGACAACGTCCTGCCGATGCTGACCGCAGTCAAGCCGGAGAAGCTCGCCGCCACCCTCAGCGCCGTGTCGCAGGCGCTCGAAGGGCGCGGCGACAAGCTCGGCGACACGCTGGTCACCCTCGACACCCACCTCAAGGAGTTCAACCCACACCTCCCCACGCTCAACGAGGACATCAAGGAACTCGTCAAGGTGAGCCATCTCTACGCGGACGCGGCTCCCGACGTCCTGGACGCGCTCACCGACTTCACCACCACCAGCGGCACCATCGCCGAACAGCAGGCGGAACTCGCCGATCTGTACGGCTCCACCACCGCCTCCGCCCAGGACGTCACCTCCTTCCTGCGTAAGAACAAGGACAACCTCATCCGTCTCTCCGCCTCAGGCCGGCCGACGCTGGAACTCCTCGCGGAGTACTCGGACGCCTTCCCATGCACCCTGCGTACGATGGCGGGCTTCGTGCCCGCCATGGACAAGGCGCTCGGCAAGGGCACCGATCAGCCGGGCCTGCACGTCACGCTCAGGCCCGTGGAGTCGAAGGGCACGTACGTGGCCGGCAGGGACACCCCCGCCTACGGCGCGACCGGGGGCCCGCACTGCTATTCGGTGCCGTACACCGGCAGGTCGGTACCGACCGCCGACGCACGGACCGCCTCCGCCACGGACAGCGACGTCGGCACGGACACCCCCGGAGCCGAGGTCCAGGAATCCGATGGCGCCGGTACCGCCCTCGGGATGCCCAACTCTCCCGAGGAGAGCCGGCTCGTCAACGAGCTGGTCGCCTCCTCCCTGAGAGTCCAGCCGCAGACCCTGCCCGACTGGAGCAGCGTGCTCATCGGTCCGGCCTTCCGCGGTGCGGAGGTGAAGCTCAGGTGAAGCGCCGCTCCCTCGCGGGACCCCTCGTGAAGTCGATCGTCTTCGTCGTGGTGACAGCCCTGGCCACCACCGTGCTGGGGCTGTCCATCGCCAACACGGGCGTCGGAGACACCGCGTCGTACAAGGCGAGGTTCACCGACGCGACCGGACTCGTCGTCGGCGACAGCGTCCGGATCGCCGGCGTCAAGGTCGGCCAGGTCGAGTCCATCGAGGTCGCCGACAGGCGGCTGGCCGAGGTGGGCCTCGCCGTCCGCAAGGGCCGCGAGCTGCCCGCCTCGGTGACCGCCTCGATCAAGTACCTCAACATGGTCGGCCAGCGTTACGTCGACCTCGACCAGGGCGCCGGGCCCGTCGGCGCGAGCTTCGAGCCGGGAGCGACCATCCCGCTCTCGCGCACCACACCCGCGCTGGACCTCACCCAGCTCTTCAACGGCTTCCAGCCGCTCTTCGAGGGGCTGTCGCCCCCGGACGTCAACCAGCTCGCCGGATCGATCGTCCAGGTCCTCCAGGGCGAGGGAGGAACCGTCGACAGCATCCTCTCGCACGTCGGATCGCTGACCGGAACCGTCGCGGCCAAGGACAAGGTGATCGGCGAGGTGATCAAGAACCTCAACACGGTCCTGAAGACCGTCAACGACCGGGAGGCGGGATTCGACGACCTGGTCGTCACCCTGCAGAAGCTCGTCACGGGCTTCTCGGGCGACCGCAAACCGCTCGGTGAGGCGGTCACGGCGATGGGCGCGCTCACCACCGTCACCGCGGATCTCCTCCAGGACGGGCGCAAGCCGCTCAAGGACGACATCGCCCAGCTCGGACGTCTCACCGGCCAGCTGGACAAGAACGCCCCCACGATCGAGAGCTTCCTGCAGAAGACCCCGGCCAAGATGGAGGCGATCACCCGCCTCACCTCCTACGGGTCATGGCTCAACCTCTACCTCTGCGAAGCAGCGGTCAGCGGTGTGACGACCGAGGACGGCAGCGCGCCTCCCACCGGCATCACCATCGGCCAACCGAGGTGCCAGGCATGAGGATCAAGCCCGTACGGGAACGAAACCCCGTCACCGTCAGCATCGTCGGACTTCTCATGCTGACCCTCCTCGGCCTCGCCGCCTACCGCGCCGACGCACTGCCCTTCATCGGCGGCGGCACCGCCTACAGCGCCGACTTCACGGAGTCGGCCGGCCTCGACGAAGGCGACGAGGTACGGATCGCCGGTGTCAAGGTCGGCGAGGTCACGGCCGTGACCCTCGACGGCGCCAAGGTGAAGGTGGACTTCCAGGTCAAGGACGCCTGGATCGGCGATTCCTCCACCGTCGGCATCGCCATCAAGACCCTTCTGGGCGAGAAGTACCTCGCCGTCGACCCGCTCGGCAACGCTCCCCAGGATCCGGACTCCCGCATCACGGCGGGCCGTACCACCTCGCCGTACGACGTCACCCAGGCGTTCAACGGACTCGGCGAGACGATCGACGAGATCGACACGGCCCAGCTCGCCCAGAGCTTCGAGACGATCTCCGAGACCTTCGCGGACTCGCCGCCCGACGTACGCAGTGCGGCGAACGGGCTGTCCGCGCTGTCGAAGACGGTGTCCGAACGGGACGCCCAGCTCGCCACCCTCCTCAAGGGCAGCAAGCAGCTCACCAGGACACTCGCCAACAAGAAGAGCAGCTTCGAGACCCTCCTGGAGGACGGCAATCTGCTCCTCGGCGAGATCCAGGCGCGCCGCGACTCCATCCACCTGCTGCTCACCGGCACCCGGAACCTCGGGACCCAGCTCACCGGGCTCGTCACGGACAACAACAAGCAACTGGGGCCCACCCTGGAATCGCTCGGCCGGGTCACCGCGGTCCTGGTGAAGAACCGCAAGAGCCTCGACAAGGTGCTCTCCCTGGCCGGCTCCTACAACCGCCTCGTGGGCAACACCCTCGGCAACGGACGCTGGTTCGACAACTACGTCTGCGGTGTCGTCCCGAAGAGCTACCTGCCCGCCGGCACGCCCCCGGAGGACGACTGCATGTCACCGAAGCAGGGAGGGCGCTGACATGAGACGCATACGCGTCATCGGCATCGGCGCCGGACTCGCCGTCGTGGCGGTCGTCGCCACCTCGGGGGTGATGGCGACGGACGACCAGGGGAAGACCACCGTCACCGCGTACTTCGACCGGGCCACAGGCGTGTACGCCGGATCGGATCTGCGGATCCTCGGCGTGAAGGTCGGGACCGTCCAGTCCGTGGAACCACGCGGAGAGGAGGTCAGGGTCACCCTCGAGCTCGACAAGGGCGTCAGGGTGCCTGAGGAGGCACACGCCGTCGTCGTGGCCCCCAGCCTGGTGGCCGACCGGTATGTGCAGCTCGCGCCGGCCTACACCGGGGGAGCGCGGCTCGAGGATCGCGCCGTACTCCCTGCTGCGGACAACGCCACCCCCATCGAGGTCGACCAGCTGTACGAGTCGATCACCGAGCTCTCCACGGCCCTCGGCCCGGACGGGGCCAACACGGACGGGGCGCTCTCGGAACTCCTCGAGACCGGAGCGAAGAACCTCGACGGCAACGGAAAGGCCATCGGGGACTCCATCGAACAGTTCGGCAAGGCGACGAAGACCCTCGACAAGAGCAGCGGCAACCTCTTCGACACGCTGTCCTACCTGCAGACCTTCACCACGATGCTGAAGGACAACGACGGCGACGTGCGGGCCGCCGAGCAGCAGCTGAACTCCGTCACCGGCTTCCTCGCCGATGACAAGGAGAACCTCAGCGCCGCCCTGAAGGAACTGGGCAAGGCGCTCGGCCAGGTCAAGGGCTTCATCCAGAAGAACCGCGGAGCCCTCAAGGAGAACGTGGACCTGCTGGTGCCGCTCACCCAGACCCTGGTCGACCAGCGCGCCTCGCTCGCCGAGTCCCTCGACACACTGCCCCTCGCGGCGGGCAACGTACTCAACGCCTACGACCCGGCGAACCGCACCCTCAACGGGCGCACCAACCTCAACGAGCTGTCGATGGGCGGGCCGCTCACCGAACCCGAGACCGGCGCCACCGGCCTCGAGGGGCTGGCGCCCGTGGACGCCACCCGGCAGGAGGCACTTCCCACGCTGCCGCTGCCCGCCATCGGCACCGTATACGGCACCCCGGAGAAGTCCGGGACGCGGAAGAACCAGGAGGCGACCCCATGAGGCCCGCCCTGCGCAGACCCGGCACCCGCACGGTCACGGGCCTCGGCGCCCTGGTCGCCGCCGGCGTCGGTTTCGCCCTCGTCGCCACGACCGTCGGCCTGCCTTCGCTCGTAGGCATCGACCAGGTACCGCTGCCCGGCGGAGCGGACCTGGGCGACCACCCCTACGAGATCACCGCCGAGTTCGGGGACGTCCTCAGCCTCGCCCCGCAGTCGTCCGTCAAGGTCAACGACGTCGCCGTCGGCAGGGTCACCGAGATCGCTCTCACCCCGGGCAGCTGGACCGCCGAGGTCACCATGCGCGTCAACGGGAAGATCGACCTGCCCGCCAACGCATACGCCCACCTCGAACAGTCCAGCCTCCTCGGCGAGAAGTTCGTCCAGCTCTCGCCCCCGAGCACCGGCACCGCCCACGGTGCCCTCGCGGACGGCGACCGGATCCCGCTCGGCCGCACCAACCGCAACCCGGAGGTCGAAGAGGTCTTCGGCGCCCTGTCGATGCTCCTCAACGGGGGCGGGATCAGCCAGCTCAAGACCATCACCACCGAGCTCAACAAGGCACTCGCCGGTCAGGAACCGCAGATCCGCTCGATGCTGAAGCGCGTCGACACACTCGTCACGAACCTGGACACCCACAAAGAGGACATCACCCAGGCACTGGACGGCGTCAACCGGCTCGCCGCCACCCTCGCCACTCGCAAACAGGACGTCGGTACGGTCCTCACCGGGCTCAGCCCCGGCCTGAAGGTCCTGGAGAATCAGCGCGGCTCGCTCCTCACCATGTTGCGTTCGCTCGACACGCTCTCCACCGTCGCCGTCGACACGATCAACAAGAGCAAGACCGACATGATCGCCGATCTCAAGGCCCTCGCACCCACGCTCGCCGCGCTCGCCGATGCCGGCAACGATCTGCCGGACTCCCTCCAGGTCCTGCTCACCTACCCGTTCACCGACGAGGTGCTCCGCGGGGTGAAGGGCGACTACCTCAACGTCTATCTGAACGTGACGGCCCTGCCCGGCACCCAGATCATCCCCGCACTCACACCGCCCACGGCATCAGGCGCCCAGCAGAACTCGGGGGCGGCACTTCCCCTGCCGCTCCCCTCGGTCGTCACGTCGGAAACGGAGGGCACCCGCTGATGATCACCCTTGCCATCCGGCTGAAGAACATCGCCTTCCTCGTCATCGCCGTACTCGTCCTCGGCTTCCTGGGGGTGCGGTACGCCGACCTCGGCCACTACGTCGGGCTGCGCGACTACTACACCGTCACGGTGCAACTGCCGCAGACAGGCGGTCTGTTCACCCACTCCAACGTCAGCTACCGAGGTGTGTCCGTGGGCCGGGTCGGCCCGATCGAGCTCACCGACGACGGAGTCGAGGCCGAACTGCGCGTCGAGAACGACGCGCCACGCATCCCCGACAGCCTCCAGGCCGTCGTCGCCAGCCTCTCCGCGGTCGGCGAGCAGTACATCGACCTCCGGCCCACCCGCGCGGACGGCCCCTTCCTGGAGAACGGCTCGGTCATCGACCAGGCCGACACCACCATCCCCGCACCCGTTACCAACGTCCTCACCAGCGTCAACGACCTGACGGCCTCCGTCGACACAGAAGCCCTGCGCACGGTCGTCGACGAATTCGGCGCCGCGTTCAACGGCCGTGGTGACGACCTCCAGGTCCTGCTGGACACCGGCAGCGAGTTCGTCGAGGCCGCCGACGAAGCCCTGCCGACCACCACGAAGCTGATGGCTGACGGCGAAACCGTGCTGCGCACCCAGAACGAACAGGGCGAAGCCCTCAAGGGCTTCGCCTCCGGAGCCGAGGAACTCGCCGCCGAACTCAAGGGATCCGACACCGACCTGCGCCGGCTCATCGCCGCGGCGCCCGACGCCACCGAACAGATCAGCGGACTGCTGCGCGACCTGGACCCCGCCTTCGGAGTGGTCGTCGCCAACCTCCTCACCACCTCCGAGGTCGCCGTCACACGGCAGCGCGGACTGGAGGAACTGCTGGTGAGGGTACCCGCGGTCGCGGCGGCCGGCGCGAGCGCCATCGACCAGGACGGGGCCAGGTTCGGAATGTCGGTCACCTTCTTCGAGCCGCTGCCGTGCACCGCCGGATACGGCTCCACCACCTACCGCCCCGGCACCGACCTCTCGCCGGCCCCCGCCGCCAACACCAAGGCGCGCTGCGCCTCCGCGCCCAGCAGCGGCATCAACGTCCGCGGCAGCGCGAACGCCCCGAAGGGCGGCCCCGTGCCGGAACCGTTCACCCCCGGATCGGGCCTCCTCCCGGACGCGACCGGCACCACCGGTGACACCTCCGCGCCCCGGGCCGGTGGCATGGCCGGGCTGCTCGGCCTGGGAGGCGGCTCATGAGCGACCGTACGAGGCCGGGGCTCGGCCGGGCCGCACTGCTCGCCGCCGTACTGGTCTGTGCGCTCGGCGCCTGGTCGTACGCCCAGGCGCGGGGTGACGACACACTGGCGTACGCGAAGAGCCGCGACGCCGCCCTCACGGACGGCAAGCGGCAGCTCACCCGGCTGACCAGTATGGACGGCGAGAACGCCGCGAGCGTGGAGTCCGGTCTCACCGCCTGGCTCACCGCCTCGACCGGACCGCTGCACGACCGGCTGGAGAGTACCCGGAAGAAGGACGCGGGCGAGCTCACCGAGTCCGGCGTCACCGCACGCGGCAAGGTCACCGACGCGGCGCTCACCGCGCTCGACGACAGGGCCGGCACAGCAGCGCTCATCGCGACCGTCGACGTCCAGGTCACTCCGCGCACCGGCAAGGGCGGTACGGAGCGCAAACGCTTCGAGGCGACACTCGCCCGGACCGGGGACGGCTGGAAGGTCAAGGCACTGGACGCGCTACCGGTCGGGAGCGGCTCATGAAGCAGAGCACGGGAACAGCGACGATGCCGACGGACCTCGATCCCGTAGCGGATGAGGATTCCGGGCCGGACGTTCCTCCCGTCCGCCGACGGTGGCCTCGCACCGCCGTCGTGTTGCTGGCCGTCGTCCTGCTGGGAGCGGGCGGCGCCCTGTTCGTCCAGGGACAGCAGTTGCGCGACACCCCGGCGACCTCCGACCGCGCATTGACGGACTCCGCCGCGACCAACCGCGTCGTCGGCGATGTGAGCAGCGCGCTGGGCAAGGTCTTCTCGTACAGCCCGCAGGCCACCGCCGTCACCAAGGAGTCGGCGAGGCAGTTGCTCGCAGGCCGGGCGCTCCAGCAGTACGCGGCCCTGTTCGGCCAGGTCGAGAAGCAGGCCGCGGACCAGAAGCTGACGCTCACCAGCCAGGTCGTACGCGCCGGGGTCACCCGTCTCACCGGGAGCAGCGCCCACCTCCTGGTCTTCCTCGACCAGGTCTACGAGCGCGAGGGGAAGGCCGCCACCACGGCGGCTGCCCAGTTGTCCGTCACCGCGGAACTGCGGGGCGGGCACTGGCGGATCGTCGACATCACCTCCAGGTAGGGGAGAGCACCACATGGCACGGGTACCCATGACAACCGATCCGCTGGTATCTGCGGCGGTCGCGCTGACGGTCGCGGCCGTCGTCGCCGCGGGCTGGGGAGGCTGGTCCCACTACGACGCCGCGCACGACGATTCGGCGGCCTACGCACAGGCCCGCGACGACGCCCTCGCGGCGGGGGAGCAGGCCGTGCAGAACATGAACACGCTCGACCACGGCCGGCTCGCCGATGGGCTCGACCGCTGGGAGGACTCCACCACGGGTGATCTGCACAAGCAACTCGTCGACGGCCGGGACGCGTTCGTCAAGCAGATCGAGGCGGCCAGGACAGTCAGCACCGCCAAGATCCTGGCCGGAGCGGTGACGGAGCTGGACGACCGGGCGGGGAAGGCCGGCGTGATGGTGGCGCTGCGGGTCACCGTGACCGCCCCCGAGGGCAAGCCCGCGGTCAAGGAGAGCCGGATGCTGGGGCAGCTCACCCGCACCTCCGAGGGGTGGAAGCTCAGCGCCCTCGGCCAGGCGCCCGTCGGTAACACCGCCGGCTGACCCCGCCTGACCGCCCCGCATTCGAGAGGACCACCGACATGTCGACGACCCGACACCTCGTCAACCGCCGCCGCAGACTCGCCACCGTCGCCGCGACGACCGCACCGCCGCGCACGGCCGAGGCCCCGGAACCGGCTCCCGGGACAACAGCCGAGGCGATCGATTCCGCCCAGCCGGCCGCGCCCCCTGAGGTACCGGAGGACGCGACCGGCGCTCAGGTGGAGGGCCCTCCGCGCCCTCCACGCAGGCGGCTGCCCCGTCTTCGCATCCGGCTGCCCGCACTCCTCTGCGCCGCGACGCTGCTCCTCGGCGCCTTCGCCGCCTGGTCGTTCACCTCGGCCGGGACGCTGCGCGACGACCCGAGCCGGCGGAACGCGGCCCTCACCGACATCAGCCGGACCAGCGAGGTCAAGGGACAGATCACCGAAGCCGTCGGCGCGGTCTTCTCCTACAACTACGCCGCGCCCGAGAAATCCGATCTGGCCGCGAAGAACCATGTGACCGGCAAGGCGGTCCAGCAGCACAAGGACATGCTCGCCGAGGTACGCGCACAGGCGCCGAAGCAGAAGCTCGTCCTCACCACGACCGTCACCCAGAGCGCCGTCGAGGTGCTCGACGGCGACCGGGCCCGGCTGCTGATCTTCGCCGACCAGAGCAACACCCGCACCGGCAAGGAGGAGGAGACGACGTACGCGGCTGCCATGTTCGCCGTGGACGCCGTTCGCCGCGGTGACACCTGGCGGATCGCGGCCATCGACACGTTCACGCGATGACCCGGAAGAGGGAGGACACATGAGGTTCAACGGAAGCATGCGTCGCGGACTCACCGGCACAGCCACCGCGGTGGCGGCCATGGCGGCGCTCACCGCGTCCCAGGCCCCCGGACTCGCGGGCGGCCGTGCCGCCGACGACATGAAGAACGTGGCATCGGACGACGTCGTCTGGACCGAGGTGCCGAACGACGACAGCTACCACACCGAGCTGCCGCCCCTGAAGTCACCGGAGCCGCCGAAGAGCACCGGGAAGAAGTCCGGCGAGGCCGTCGAGCAGCCCTGGGCCGAGGCCGGCATCCCCGCCACCGTCCTGGCCGCCTACCGCGACGCGCAGAGCGCCCTCGGCCGCAGCGACCCCGGCTGCCGGCTCCCCTGGCAGTTACTCGCGGCCATCGGCAAGGTGGAGTCCGGCCACGCGGGAGGGGGGCGGGTGGACTCCACGGGCACCACGCTCACGCCGATCCTGGGCCCCGTCCTCAACGGCGCCGGATTCGCCGACATCCCGGACACCGACGGCGGGGCGTACGACGGCGACACCCGCTACGACCGGGCGGTCGGCCCGATGCAGTTCATCCCCTCCACCTGGGCGCACTGGGGGAAGGACGGCAACGGCGACGGACGCAGGGACCCGAACAACATCGTCGACGCGGCTCTCGCCGCAGGCCACTACCTCTGCGCCGGGACGCGTGACCTGTCCGTGCGGGGCGACCTCGACCGGGCGGTCCTCAGCTACAACCGCTCGGACACCTACCTGCGTACGGTCCTGTCCTGGCTGGAGTTCTACCGCAAGGGCGCCCACCCGGTCGCCGACGGCGAGGGCGTGATCCCGGCCAGCCCGGGTGCGGGCAGCCCCCATGCACCGAAAGCCCCGGTCGGAGGCCCCGGCAGCCCGAGTGACCCCGGCAAGGGCGGTGGCGGCATCGTCGTCGGCCCGCAGCCGAGTGGCACACCGCGCCCGCCCGCCTCACCCACCGCCACGCCCAGGCCCACGGACCCCGGCAGCCCCGGCCCGAGCGGATCCCCGAGCCCCACGGACCCGGGGCCCGGCCCCACCGACGGCGGTCCCACCGATCCGACGACGCCGGACCCGACCACCACGCCGGACCCGACCACGACACCCGCCCCGACCACATCACCCGACCCGGACCCGACCACCTCCGACCCGGGCTGCCCCACGCCCTCCGTGGAGACCGCCCCCGCCGGCACACCGTCCAGCGAACCCTGTGCCACTCCCACCGTCTGACGGCTCAGCGGGCGTCGAGCACCTCGGACAGGTCGTACCGCACCACTTCCTCCAGCTGCGCATAGGTGCAGCCGGAGGGAGTGCGGTCCGGTCGCCACCGCCGGAACTGGGTGGTGTGGCGGAAGCGGTCGCCCTCCATGTGGTCGTACGCCACCTCGCAGACCCGCTCCGGCGAGAGTGCCACCCAGGACAGATCCTTCTTGCCCGACCAGCGGCTCGGTGCGCCCGGCAGCCGTGACACCTCGTGGGACGCCGCGTCCGCCCAGGAGGCCCACGGGTGACCGGCGGGATCGATGCGCAACGGGTCCAGCTCCTCCAGGAGCTCGGCGCGCCGTTTCATCGTGAAGGCCGCGCACACCCCCACATGCTGGAGGGCGCCCTCCGCGTCGTGGAGACCGAGGAGCAGCGAGCCGACCACCGGACCGCTCTTGTGGAAGCGGTAACCGGCCACCACACAGTCGGCGGTCCGTTCATGCTTGATCTTGTACATGGCCCGCGTGTCCGGCCGGTACGGCAGATCGAGCGGTTTGGCGACCACTCCGTCGAGCCCCGCCCCCTCGTACCGCTCGAACCAGTCCTGCGCGAGGGCCGGGTCCGTGGTGGAAGGGGCGAGATGGACGGGTGCGGAGGCGTCCGCCAGGGCCCCCTCCAGGACCGTCCGCCGTTCGGTCTGCGCCGTGGCGAGCAGAGACGTGTCGTCCAGGGCGAGGATGTCGAAGGCGACGAGACTCGCCGGTGTCTGCTCGGCCAGCATCCGCACCCGCGAATCGGCCGGATGGATGCGCTCGCTCAACCGGTCGAAGTCCAGCCGTCCCTCGTGCGGCAGGACGATCTCGCCGTCGATCACACAGCGCGTCGGCAGATTCTCGCGCACGGCGGTGACCACCTCCGGGAAATAACGGGTGAGGGCCTTCCCCGTCCGGCTGCCGATCACCACCTCGTCGCTGTCCCGGTGCACGATCGCCCGGAATCCGTCCCACTTCGCCTCGTACTGCATACCGAGGGGAATCGTCGAGACGGACTTGGCGAGCATCGGTTTCACGGGAGGCATCACCGGCAGGTCCATGGCCCCGATTCTCTCGCACCGCGCGGAGCACGTCTTCCGATATGCGGCATTTGTGGGTCCGGCCTACGGTGTCCGACATGGGAGCAGGAACAGCGGTGGAACTGGACGCGGACGGACGAGCCGTACGGCTGTCCAACCCGGACAAGGTGTACTTCCCTGAGAAGGGCTACACCAAGAACGATGTGGCCGACTACTTCCAGGCCGTGGGGCCCGGGATCCTCCGCGCCCTGCGCGAGCGGCCCACCACTCTGCAGCGCTTCGTCGACGGCGTCGAGGGCGACTTCTTCTACCAGAAGCGCGCGCCGAAGAATCTCCCCGACTGGACCCCCACCGCCCGGATCGAATTTCCCAGCGGCCGGCACGCCGACGAGATGTGCCCCACGGAACTGGGGGCCGTCCTCTGGGCGGTCAACCTCGGCACCTTGACCTTTCACCCCTGGCCGGTGCGCAGGGGGGACACCGACCACCCGGACGAGCTGCGCATCGACCTCGACCCGCAGCCCGGCACCGATTACGCCGACGCGGTGCGGGCGGCCCATGAACTGCGCTTGGTCCTGGACGAGCAGGGACTGCGCGGCTGGCCCAAGACTTCCGGTGGGCGCGGCATCCATGTCTTCGTCCCCCTCGTCCCGAAGTGGACCTTCACCCAGGTCAGGCGCGCGGCCATCGCGGTGGGGCGGGAACTGGAGCGCAGGATGCCGGACCGGGTGACCACGGCCTGGTGGAAGGAGGAACGCGGCGAGCGGATCTTCGTCGACTACAACCAGACGGCCCGCGACCGGACGATCGCCTCCGCCTACTCCGTGCGCCCCTTCCCCCACGCCCCGGTCTCCGCCCCGCTCCGCTGGGAGGAGATCGACGACGCCGAGCCGCGCGACTTCGACCTCCGGACCATGCCCGTGCGCTACGCCGAGGTGGGCGACCTGCACGCCGACATGGACGACCACGCCTTCCGGCTCGACCAGGTGCTGGAACTGGCGAGGCGTGACGAACACGAGCACAAGCTCGGCGACCTGCCCTATCCGCCGGAGTACCCGAAGATGCCGGGCGAGCCGAAACGGGTACAGCCCAGCCGCGCCCGACGCGACACCGGCGACGACGCGTGACTGCCGAGGACGGGACGGAGCACCCCGCACACGGTGCGCACGGCAGACCCCTGACCCGGGCCGAGAAATGGGCGTCGTACAAACAGTCGCCGTACGTCCCCGCGTTCGTGCTGCTCTTCATCCTCGCCGCCGCGGCCGGACTCTTCGCCGGCTCGTACACGTACGCGATGGCCGATCCCACGCCGCGCCGGATCCCCGCCGCGGTGGTCGGTGATGTCCAGGCCCAGGGCGGGAAGAAGTTCATCGCGGGGATGGAGAAAGCCCTCGACGCCTCCCTCCAGCTGCGTCCGTACGCCACCCGGGCCGGGGCGCGTCAGGCCATGGAGGAGCAGAGGGCCTTCGTGACGGTGCGGCCGGGGGAGCGTGGGGTGGCCATGGACATCGCGGGGGCCGCCGGCGCCACGGTCGCCCAGCTGCTCGCCCAGACCGGCGCGAAGGTCGCAAAGGCCACCGGGGTCCCCGTGACGATCACGGACGTCAAGCCGCTGCAGGAGGGGGACCCGCGCGGGCTCGCGCTCTTCTACATCTCGCTGGCCGCCGTCATCATCGGCTTCGTCGGAGCCATCCAGCTCAGCGTGCACGCCCGGGCGCTCAACCCGCTCGAGCGGATCGTCTTCACCCTCGCCTACGCCCTGCTCGGCGGCTTCGCGATCGCCGCGGTGGTGGACTGGCTGCTCGGCGCGCTGGATCTGCCGTTCGTGGAGTCCTGGCTGATCCTGGCGTTCACGATGTTCACGTCAGGCATGGTCTTCACCATGTTCAACACCATCATGGGGCGCTGGGCGATGCTCCCCACCTGGGGGCTCATGGTGCTGCTGGGCAATCCGTCGTCCGGGGGCGCGGTGTCCTGGCCGCTGCTGCCCTCGGCGCTCGGAGAGATCGGACGCTGGCTGCCGCCGGGCGCCTCGGTCAACGCCCAGCACACGGCGGTCTACTACCAGGGCCACCAGTACGCCTTCCCGTTCCTGGTGCTGGCGGCCTGGTCGCTGGTCTCGTGCACGGTCTTCTGGGTGTGGCGCCACCGGCACCCGGGAGGCCGTGGCCGCATGCCTGAGCATGCGGCCACGGCCTCCTGAGTGTGTCCCGCTCCTACAACTCCTGGATGCGGATGTCGCGGTACGAGATCACGTCCGTGGTGCCGTGGACCTGGAGCCCGACGTAGCCGGAGGCGTAGCGCCGGCCGTCGGTACCCGGGTCGTCGCCCCGCGGCGGCTCGAAGAGCTGACCGCCGTTGTTGTCGAACTCGTTGATCAGGACACCGTTGCGGTAGACCGAGTAGTGCTGGTCCACCACCCGGATCTCGTAGTCGTTCCAGGTGCCCTTGGGCGTGACCCCGGCGCCACCGAGACCGACCCGGTCGAATCCGTAGACGGACCCGGTCTTGTACATGTCGCCGTCGGGCCGGTCGTTGACCTGGATCTCATGGCCGTACTTGATGGCGACCCACTCCGGACGGGACTCCTCCGGGTGGTCGTTGACGTCCGGGAAGCGGACGAACACTCCGCCGTTGGCGTTACCCGCTGCGGGGGCGTCGTCCCGCCACTGGAGCTTCAGCGAGAAGTCCCCGTACTGCCGGGCAGGGAACCACAGCATTCCCATGCCGTCCACGGTGGTGGAGCTGGTGATCGAGCCTTCCTCCTCGTTCAGCCCGAACCGTCCGCCGCCGACGTGCTGCCACTTGGCGAGGGACTCGGCGGTGCCGTCGAACAGCTTACGGTAGCCCTCGTCCTGGCCCGGCTTGCCGATCCCGGACTGCTTGGCCGCCCGGTAGATCTTCTTGTGCTCCCGGGCGTCGACGACCCCGTCGGTGAGCAGCTTGTCCAGGACCTTGTCGACGTGCTTGAGGAACAGCGCGTGCGAGGACCAGTCCTTCTCGTCCTCGATGAGTTCGTTGATCGTGCAGCGGTTACCGGTGAGCCGGTTGGGGACACCGGAGTCCACCGTGCCGACGATGACGGTGAGCCGTTCGTCGAACTCGGGGCAGTTGGGCGCCGGGACGCCGCCGCTCTGCGCGACGGTGAAGGAGATCTGCTTCGCCTCGGAGGTGTTGCCGGCCTTGTCCGTCGCCCGGTGGGCGAAGGCGTGGTAGCCGACGCGGTCGACGATCACCGGCGTGGTGTACGCGAGGTACGGCCCGCCGTCGAGGGAGTACTCGACCTTGGCGACGCCCGAGTCCGCATCGGTCGCGGTGACCGTGGCCTTGGCGCTGGTGATGAACGCGCCGTCCGAATTCTTGTCGCCCGTCACCACCACGGAGGTCTCCGGCGGGGTCTGATCCTGCGAGGGCGGTTCGACGACGGTGAAGTCGACGGACTTCTCGGCTGCCGCGTTGCCGGACTTGTCGGTGGCGCGGTAGCGGACGGTGTGCGTCCCCACCTCGTGGACCATCACGGGTGCGGTGTACGGCTGCCAGGTGCCGTCCGCCCCGGTCGCGTACTCGATGGTGTTGACTCCGGACCCGGTGTCGGACGCGGTCACGGTGACCGTGGCCATGCCCAGGTAGCCACCCGCGTCGTCCCTCTCGCCCGATACGGTCGCGGAGGTCTCCGGCGGGGTCTCGTCGTCCGTCGGCGGCGCGGCGACCGCGAAGTCGACCGCCTTCTCCTCCGCCGCGTTGCCGGACTTGTCGGTGGCGCGGTAGCGGACGGTGTGCGTCCCGACCTCGTTCACCACCAGGGGGGCGGTGTACGGCTGCCAGGCGCCGTCGGCACCGAGCGCGTATTCGACGGTGTCGACGCCCGATCCCGCGTCGGTCGCCGCCACGGTGACCGTGGCCTGACCGATGTACGCGCCGTCGGCGTTCTTGTCGCCGTCCACCGTCGCCGAGGTCTCGGGAGCGGCGGTGTCCTCGCCGCCGCCACCGTCCTCGGTCACCGTGAGGACGCCCTGCATCGCGCCGTGGCCGGGAATCGTGCAGTGGTAGAAGTACGTGCCGGGCGTGAGGGTGACCTCGACGCTGTGCTTGCCGCCCGCGCTGTCGCTGGGATTGGCCAGGATGTTCACCCGGACGTCGCTGTTGTACTCCGGGTCCGACACGCTGAACGTCAGCGTGTGCGGCATGCCCGTCGTGTTGCCCGTGGCGGCGCTGTTCTCGAAGACGAGGGTCGCGGCGCCGGCCACCGCCGTCGTGGGAGCCGTCAGATAGCGGTCGATGGGGTCACCGGCGGTCCAGGTGAGGACCTGGTCGGCCGCGGCCGCCGCCCGGTCGTCGTCGCGGCCGTACGCGGCCGTCGACGCCAGCCCGAGGACCATGAGGAACGAACCGAGCAGGGCGAGCCACCATCGGGCCGGCCCGTACCGCCGTCGCGCGAGGAGCGAAGGGTGTCTCACTGCGCTGCCGCCTTCCTGGCCAGGTCTGCGGCGGCCGGGGTCGGGCCGCCGCCCTTGTACGTCACGCGCCACAACGCGGACTTGGGGTCGGAGGTGAAGAAGCCACGCCCGTAATCCAGGACGTAGAGCGAGCCGTCCGGGGCGAACTTCCAGTCCATGAGGTTGCGGATACCGTCCGCGCCGACCGGAATGATCTTCTTCAGTGACTCGGCGTGCGTGGGCAGGCCACCCTTGCCGACCGTCTTCGGGTCGGTCAGCACGGCGTGACGCGGCTGGGTGTCGTCGTAGAAGTCCCCGACGAACCACTTCCCGTCCCAGTAGGCCGGCCACTTGGCCTCGCTCGTGCTCGCCGCGTCGTAGCGGTAGACCGGACCGTTCATGGTGGCCTGGCCGCCGCCCTTGAGCCAGGGCAGGAGCTCCTTCTGCTCCTCCACCTTGTAGCTCGGGATGCCGTTCGCATCGCGCGGGTAGTCCACGCCGCCGCCCTGGGGGGAGTACCAGATGGTGTTGCCGGTCACCGGCGGCAGTTTGACCAGGCCGTCGTTGTTCGGCGACTCGTTCTTCGGCGCGTCGCAGTCGTACCAGCCCAACGGCTTGGTGGGGTCGGGCAGGTTGCGGTCCCGGTAGGGCTGCTTGTTGCCCATGCAGTACGGCCAGCCGTGGTTGCCGGCCTCGGTGATCGCCGAGAACGTGTCGTACTTGGCAGGTCCCCAGGTCGTGCTCGGAGCGCCCGCGTCGGGGCCGACCCAGCCCGCGTACAGCGTGTCGGTCGACGTGTCGACGGAGATTCGGGCCGGGTTGCGCACACCCATCACATAGATCTCACCGCGGGTCTTGCCGCCGCCCTCGTCCGGCTCCTCACCGGTGAAGAGATTGCCCTGGGGCAGCGTGTAGGTGCCGTCGTCCTCGGGGTGGATCCGCAGGATCTTGCCGTTGAGGTTGTTGGTGTTGCCCGCGGTGCGGCGGGCGTCTGCGAACGAGACGCCCTTGTAGTTCGGCTGGGGGTTGTTGCCCGAGTAACCGTCGCTGAAGCCCGAGGAGTTGTTGTCCCCCGTGGCGATGTAGAGGTTGCCCTTCGAGTCCCAGGCCATGCCACCGCCGGCGTGGCAGCAGCTGTGGATCTGGACCGGCCAGTGCAGCAGCACCTTCTCGGACGCCAGGTCCAGCTTGTTCGTGGCGTGGTCGAAGGTGAAGCGTGAGACCTGGCGTACCGCCATCCGCTTGTCGCGGTCGATCTTCGCGTGCGGGGTGTAGTGCAGATACACCCAGCCGTTGGTGGCGAAGTCCGGGTCCAGCTCGATCCCGAGCAGGCCCTCCTCCACCTTGACCAGCTCGTCGCCGCCGCCCTTGTTGCCGAAGACGCTCAGCTTGCCGGCGAGAGTGACCTTCTTGGTCGAGGGGTCGTACACATGAATCTCGCCCTCGCCCTTGCCGATGTTCGGGTCGCTCCAGTCGGTGACCACCGGCACGCTGCTGTCCGCGCCCCCGCGCCCGATGTAGAAGACCCGCCCGTCCTTCGCGGTCACCAGACCGTGCGGCTCGCCGATCTGGTCGTTCTGCCCGGGCTGATTGGGCTGGGTGACCCGCTCGGCCGTGTAGTGGGAATCGATGGTGGCCTTGCAGTCGGCCTGCGAGAGACGGCTCGTCCAGGCCAGCGCGCCGCGCAGGTGGTCGCGGAAGTCGGTCTCGGCGTAGCTGTTGGCCGTACCGCCCATGGCGGTGTAGAAGGACCGGCCGCCGTCGTAGTCATGGCACCAGGAGACCGGATGGTCCCAGCCGTTGGCGCTCTTGCCCGGAGTGTAGGTGAGTTCCCGGACGCGGGCCACGGTGTGTACGTCGCCGGACGGGTTGTCCTTCCAGTTCAGCCACTTGTCCGGGCGCTTCCACTCCAGTGGGAGGTTCTTCGTCGCGGGGTGCTGCCGGTCGCCGATCTCCACGGTGGCGCGCTGGACGCCCGTCGGGCTGTCCGCCGCCGGACGGGCGCCGACCAGACCGGTGAACCAGTCGGAGTACGGTTCGGTGCGCGCCGCGTCATGGATGCCGAGGAAGCCGCCGCCGGCCTCCATGTACGCCTCCAGGCCTGCTTCCTGCTCAGGATCGAGCACATCGCCGCCGCCGGTCAGGAACACGACCGCGTTGAAGGTGCCGAGTTTTTTGCCGTTGGTGAAGACCGCTGCGTCGTCGGTGGCGACGGTCTTGAAGCGCCCGGCCTCAGGACCACTGAGGCCGATCTTCTCGATGGCCGCGATGCCCGCGTCGACGGTCGGCGGCTCCTCGCGGGCCGAGGCGTGGAACACCAGAACCTTGACGTTGGCCCCACCAGGGGGCGTAGGCAGGGACAACGTTGTCGCCATCCGCTCCTTCAGCCCCGGATCCGGATACGGGCTGGCGGTGGCCGCGTTACCGCCGAGCAGGGACGCTGTCAGGGCGCCTGCCGCCACGGCCGACGCGATACCGCGGCGCGATCTGGACCTGTGATGTGGTGTGCGCTGCATGTGGTCACCCACCCCTCTTGGTCACTTCTCCGGTCACTATCTCTCGCAGCGCACCTCTGTAGTCACTGCGACAGCGCACGAAGCTAGACCTCTTTTCGCCATTCGCCAATAGGTATGGCAGCAATCGAACGAACTTTGTCCTGAGTGTGGATAAACCAACGGCCCCCGGCTACCGTGTGGGCCGTCCAGGGGGGCAACGCGTCAGTTTCCGTCTCGCAGTGGGGAGTCCGACATGGACCGAAGGACCTTCAACCGCCGGATGCTGGTGGGCGGCGGAGTGGCGGCGGCCACCGGCGTGACATCGATGTCACTCGGTGCGGTGCAGGCCACTTCCGCGGAGAACCCGGCGAAGACGGCCCCGGCGGGCGGGGTTGTCCGGCATCTCAAGCTGTACGCGGAGAAGCTGGCGGACGGTCAGCTCGGCTACGGCTTCGAGAAGGGCAAGGCGTCGGTCCCCGGGCCGCTCATCGAGATCACCGAGGGCGACACGCTGCACATCGAATTCGAGAACACCACGGACGTCGACGCCAGCCTCCATGTCCACGGCGTGGACTACGACATCGCGAGTGACGGCACCCGGATGAACCGCAGTCACGTCGAGCCCGGCGGGACCCGCACGTACACCTGGCGGACCCATGTCCCGGGCCGCCGCAAGGACGGCACCTGGCAGGCGGGCAGCGCCGGTTACTGGCACTACCACGACCATGTCGTCGGCACGGACCACGGTACGGGCGGCATCCGTAAGGGCCTGTACGGTCCGCTCGTCGTCCGGCGCAAGGGGGACGTCCTGCCGGACAAGACGATCACCGTCGTCTTCAACGACATGACCATCAACAACAAGGCGGCTCACGAGAGCCCGAACTTCGAGGCCACGGTGGGCGACCGGGTCGAGGTCGTCATGATCACGCACGGTGAGTACTACCACACGTTCCACATCCACGGGCACCGCTGGGCGGACAACAGGACGGGGCTGCTCACCGGGCCTGACGACCCGAGCCGCGTAATCGACACGAAGATCTGCGGCCCCGCCGACTCCTTCGGCTTCCAGATCATCGCGGGCGAACACGTGGGGGCCGGCGCCTGGATGTACCACTGTCACGTCCAGAGCCACTCCGACATGGGGATGGCCGGTCTGCTGCTCGTCGCCAAGGCGGACGGCACGGTCCCTGGGTACGACCCGCCGCACCACGCGGCCGGAGAGGCGGAGGAGCACGCACACTGAGACGGCGCGGACTGCGGGTGCCGGTGCCTGGTGCAAGACTCGGAGACATGCGGCATCTCCGTGTCCGACCAGACGAGCGAGCCAACGGGACTCGCTGAAGGAGCACACCATGCTCGACCCAGCTTTCGTTACCGGCGCCCCCAACTGGATCGACCTCGGCACCCCCGACATCGAGGCGGCCACCACGTTCTACAGCGGTCTCTTCGGCTGGGAGCTGGTGCCCGGCGGCCCCGAGACCGGTGGTTACGGGATGTACCAGCTGCGGGGCAGGACCGTCGCAGGGGTCATGACAGTGCCGGAGGACCAGGGACGGCCCGCGTGGTCGGTCTACTTCCAGACCCCCGACGCGGACGCCACCGCGCGTACGGTCGAGCAGGCCGGAGGCACTGCGGCGTTCCCTCCTATGGACGTCCTCGACTACGGGCGCATGGGCGGCTTCACCGACAGCACCGGCGCGTACTTCGGCGTCTGGCAGCCCGGGACGAACACCGGCCTCGGTATGATCATGGAACCGGGCGCGCTGATCTGGGCCGAGCTGTACACACCGGACGTCCCCGCGGCGGCCGCGTTCTTCCACACCGTCTTCGGGTGGCAGACCGAGGGCATGGTGTATCCCGGTGGTTCCTACACGATGGTCCGCCCCGCCGGGAGCAAGGACGCCGACTCCTCCTTCGGAGGGATCGTGCCCCTCGACGCGGTGCCGAGCCAGGCCGAGGCGGGTCCGCACTGGCTGCCGTACGTCGCCGTGGACGACACCGACGCGGCGGTCGCCGGTGCGGAACGGCTGGGCGGACGGGTGACCATGGGCGCCACGGACGTGCCGGAGGTCGGCCGGATCGCCACGTTCACCGATCCCGCGGGTGCGGCGTTCGCCGTGATCAAGCCCGCTCCGAGGGAGTAGGACGGACCAGGTCCGGGCCATCAGGTCCTCGGCCCGGGCGTTGAACCATCGTTGATCACCTGTTTATCGCGACCGGGCACCGTGTGACCCATGCCGATCAACACCATGACCGACGAGCTCGCCTGGCACGAGACCGCGCTGTGCGCGCAGGCCGGCCCCGAGTTCTTCTTCCCGGCGCCGGGCAGCTCCACCCGGGAGGCCAAGCAGCTCTGCAACGCCTGCGAAGGCCGGGTCGCCTGCCTGGAGTACGCACTCGCCAACGACGAGCGCTTCGGTGTCTGGGGCGGGCTCTCCGAGAAGGAGCGGGAGCGAGTGCGCAGAGGAGGACGGACCGACCATGGCTGACCGGCCGCGCCGGACGAGGCCCGTTCCCGTCGGCTGAGCCTGCCGGCTGTTCCGTCAGGCGATCCGGAACGTCTCGCCGTACACCTGCCATACGAGTGGCTTCTTCAGCTCGAGATTGTCCTCGCGCAGGAACACCCGCTGCGCGGTGTCGATCCGGGACGTGTCGCGCTGCACCTTTCGGGCTCGGATCGCCGACCGGCCCTCGTCGAGGAAGGCGTTCAGATAGGCCTTCTCGTCGCCGCCCTCGGCGGCCGTGTCCGCCGTTGCCATCGCGGCGTCGCGGATGCCGTAGAAGCCGTTCGACTCGATACCGGGTCCGTGCAGCACCATCGCGTCGTAGTAGATGAACTGCCCCAGGGTGCCGAGGCCGTCCATCTTCGCCAGCCGGACCGCGGGCTCGAAGTACAGCGTGTCGCGTGTCGCGTCCTGCGCCTCCCGGAACGCCGGGTCCTGCGCGGCCTGGTGCCAGGCGTCGGTGAAGCCGGGATCCAGGCCCTCGTGCGAGTCGGTGCCGTCCACCGTGCGCAGAGCGGGGAGGAACGGGGCGAGCGGATTGTCCGGATGCTTCCCGGTGTACGCCTCCACCAGCTGCAGCATGTCGTTCGTACCGGAACAGAAGCCGACTATGCCGGCGGTGTAGCCGGTACCGTCGCCGACGTCCTCAATCGCTCCGTACTGGCTGCGCCAGTCCACGGTGGACGCCTCCGCGCTGGCCACCAGCCTGGCCGCGGCCTCCTTCATGGCCGGAGAGGCGAGGCCGGGCGGCAGCGCGTCGATGTACTCGGCGTGCTCGTCGGCCAGTTCAATGGCTTCCGGTTTCGCCGTACCGGACTTCCCGGCGTCCGCCTGCCGGATGATCGTGGGCGGCTCCGAGTCGCCTCCACTGAACAGGATCGAAGCGACGACGGCGATCGGTGCACCGAAAAGAACAAGACGCGTCACAGGTTTCACGGGCACAGAGTACGTTCTGTGAAGCCGTGGGGGCAGCCTGAAGGTGGTGAACGCAGCGTGGCGGGGGGCGCCGGGGGGGGGGGGGGTTTCGGCGATCAACACAATACCCCCCCCCGCCGCGCCCCCCGGCCCCGCGCCCCCCCCCAGCCCGGCCAGTTGCGGAGTGCCGAGGTGAC
>NZ_JBSFUO010000031.1:0-66603 GCF_053591835.1 Streptomyces sp. NPDC002911
GGGCACCCTGCGCACGGTCGAAGACCGCGGGCCAACCGCGGCAGTAGCTCCGTACTTCCGATTCCAGGCTCTCGAAGACACTCAGGGCGGGCGGGGTGATGGTCACAGCTGATCTCCTGCTCGAGGCGGGTTGTGACGGGCGGCGGGTCAGGCACGCCCAGGAAGTCGCGCCGGGGCGGGGCGCGGAAGGGTACCGAGGGGTCCTAGAACGGTCCTATGCGGTAGAGAACCTCCGGCAGATGCGTCCCGTCGGGGAACAGAGCACCGTCGAAGAGCACCTCGCGCTCCAGTGGCACGTCGTGGCGCTGCGCGAACGACGTGAACAGCCGGTCGGAGGCGGTGTTGTCCGGAGTGACGGTCGTCTCGACCGAGGCCAGTCCCTGGTCGGAGGCCACGCGGGTGGTCAGCGCGTCCAGCAGCGTGGCCGCCAGTCCCTTGCCACGGTGAGCCCGGTCGACGGCCACCTGCCAGACGACGAGCGTCTCGGGGCGGTCGGGGCGGATGTAGCCGGTCACGAAGGCGATCGGGTCGCCGTTCTCGTCGCGGGCGACCACGGAGGTCGCTGCGAAGTCACGGCACCACAGCAGGTAGCTGTACGAGGAGTTGAGGTCCAGGACCTCGGAGTCGCGGGCAATGCGCCAGATCGCGGCTCCGTCCTCCACTCGCGGGGTGTCGATTCTGAGGAATTCGCTTCGGGCACGTGCAAAATCTGCTGGTGCGGCGGTCATGCGAATTGAATTTACCTAGCAAAAATCAAAATTGCATCGTCGAAAGGGGTTGGGTGGACGAGTCTGCTGTGTTATCACGCGGGCGCGGGCTGAGCTCGATCGGGCGGATTATTGCCCCTGTATGTCCTGGATTTATCGGTCATAACGAACCGCGTGTGGGGTCGGTCACATCGCTGTAACTCCAGTGACGCTTGTTCGGATTACGTGGATCGGCCCAGCGGAAACTGGGGTGTTTAGGTCCGGAGGACGGGGGAAGAAGAATGTGGGGAGCTGCTCCCGATAAAGCAGCTCCCTTTTTCCCTTCGCTGGGCGTCGATTCGGCTCCGAATAAGTCGTCCCGCGTAGGGAAGCAATTAATTCAGGTGTTCAGCCAGGTTTCCGCGACGGCTGCACGGGCAGCATCGATATCGCTCTCCCGGCCCACCTCGGCCAGGGCCGCGCCCAGGGCGGCCAGCGAGGACAGCACCGCGCCTCGCGTCGCGTCCACGCCGTAGTGATTGACCCGGATCATCTCCGTGGACAGCGCCCCGCCGCCCGCGATCAGCGGCAGCGACGGGTCGGCCGCCAAGGCACGCGAGACCAGCGCGGCGGCGTCGACACCCGCCGGCGTACGCAGCGTCGTGGCGACCGGTGCCGCATCACGGGCGTCCCGGACGTACGGCTCCAGCCCGCCACCGAGCGCAGCGGCACCCGCCCGGGTCGCCGCGGCCGCCGACGCGTGCCGCGCCATGACGGTGTCCAGGCCGTCCGCCTGGATCCGCTCCAGACACGCGTCGAGCGCCAGCATCTCCAGCTGGGCGGGAGCGTGCGGCAGCGCCTTGCGCCCACCGTCGATCCAGCGGGCCTTCCAGTCCAGCAGGGAGAGGTACGACTGGCGCGGGGCCCGAGGGTTGGCGGCCATCCGCTCCCATGCCCGCGCGCTCACCGATACCGCGGACACCCCGGCAGGACCGCCCATGGCCTTCTGCGCGCCGATGACGCACAGGTCCACGCCCCAGGCGTCCACCAGCAGCGGCTCCGCGCCCACGGACGCGACGGCGTCCACCATGAACAGCGCACCGTGCGCCCGGACCACCTCGCCGATCTCCGCGACCGGGTTGGTGTTGCCGGTCGCCGCCTCCGCGTGCACGAGCGACACGAAGTCGATCTCGGGGTGTTCCGCCAGCACCCGCTCCACCTGCTCGGCGGTGACCGCCGAGTGGAACGGCACCGCGAGGTCGACGACCTCGGCGCCGCAGTCGCGCAGCCAGTTACCGAAGGTCTGGCCGTACGGCCCGGTGACGACGTTCAGCGCGGTCGAACCGGGCCGCGCGCCGCCCCGGATGCAGCCTTCGAGGGGCAGCAGCGCCTCGCCCTGCATGATGACGACGTCCTGCTCGGTGGTGAGGAGGCCGGCCACCCGCCGCTCGATCGCTGCGAAACGCGCGGCGGTGAGCGGGGCGAGGTCGAGGAACGGGTGCGTCACGGTGGTGCTCTCTTCGGGTCGGCGGGTGCGCGTCAGCGCCTGCGTCGAGGGTACTAAGCGCCTCCCCGGCCCCTGGGCGGACCGCCTCGTACAGTGCTGTCATGAGTGATCACGAGGTGGCGCCGGTGCTGCGGATCGAAGGGCGGGTGCTCGTGGGGCCCGACGAGGTGAGGGACGGACTCTGGGCGGCCGACGGGCGCATCACCTACGAGAGGCCGCCGGGCGCGGACGACGCCGTGACGCTCACCGGATGGGTGCTGCCCGGCCTCGTCGACGCGCACTGCCATGTAGGGCTCGGCCACCAGGGGCCCGTCGACGCGGCGACCAGCGAGAAGCAGGCCCTCACCGACCGGGAGGCCGGCACGCTGCTCATCCGGGATGCGGGGTCGCCCTCCGACACCAGGTGGGTGGACGAGCGTGAGGATCTGCCGAAGATCATCAGGGCCGGGCGGCACATCGCCAGGACTCGTCGTTACATCCGCGGCTTCGCCCATGAGATCGAGCCCGGCGACCTCGTCGCCTACGTCGCCCAGGAGGCGCGGCGTGGCGACGGCTGGGTGAAGCTGGTGGGCGACTGGATCGACCGGGACGCGGGAGACCTGACCGCCTGCTGGCCGCGCGGCGAGGTCGAGGCCGCGATCGCCGAGGCGCACCGGCTCGGCGCCCGGGTCACCGCCCACTGCTTCGCCGAGGACGCGCTGCGGGATCTGGTGGAGGCCGGTATCGACTGCGTCGAGCACGCGACGGGGCTGACCGAGGACACCATTCCGCTGTTCGCGGAGAGCGGCGTGGCGATCGTGCCGACCCTGGTCAACATCGCCACCTTCCCCGTCCTCGCGGCAGGCGGCGAGGCCAGGTTCCCCCGCTGGTCCGCCCATATGCGGCGGCTCCACGACGCCCGGTACGACACCGTGCGCGCGGCGTACGACGCGGGAATCCCGGTCTTCACCGGTACCGACGCGGGCGGGTCACTGGCCCACGGTCTGATCGCGGAGGAGGTCGCCGAGCTGGTGAAGGCGGGCATCCCGCGCCTCGACGCGCTCTCCGCGACGGCCTGGGGCGCGCGGCGATGGCTCGGCAGGCCGGTGCTCGAGGAGGGGGCCCCGGCGGACCTGGTGATGTACGACGAGGACCCGAGGGCGGACGTACGGGTGCTGGCGTCCCCGCGGAGGGTGGTGCTCAACGGGCGAGTGATGGGCTGATCACCGGTTGACCCCGCAGTGGGTGCCGTGTTGACCGGCGGTGACTCCGGGACCCACGTCTCGTTGACCACCTGGGTACGTCGTCGGGGGTGCCGTTATACGCGCCTCACGTGCAGTGAAACGGGTGATCCAGAGGAACTCCTGTACCGGTGGAATCGAATGCGCACACGAAAACCTCTCTTTGGGGTGAACTGGCGGAAGGTAGTCGCCAGTTCACTCCCTGTGCGTAAAGATGCACGGAGTCGAGGCCGCCGGCGCCCGCGATGTCCCCCATTGGACGGCGCCGGTGGCTCCATGTCTCTTGTGGGGGTTCCACCATCTTGAACAGCAACACCTTCCGTTCGGCCGCCCTGGCGTTCGCAGCCGCTCCCGTCGCTCTGCTCGTCGCTGTCCCCGCGCACGCAGCCACCGCGACGACCCCGGCCGCTCCGGCCGGTGGCCACGGAAAGGCGAGCGCGGCCGTGCTCCGCGCCGGGCTCGACGTCTCGCTCCTGGACAAGTCGGTCCAGGTGCCGCTCAAGGCCACGCTCAACGAGGTCAACGCTCCGGCGAGCGCGGAGAAGACCGCGCTCAGTGTGGAGCTCGACGGCGCGGAGCAGGGCCGTCCCATCCATGTGCTGAAGGCCGATGTGGCCACGGCGAACGCATCGGTGGACGAGCACAGGGCAGAGGGGTACACCAACCTCGCCGAGGCGCGGGTGCACGTGCCGGGGCTGCCGTTGCTCTCGCTGATCGAGGTCCAGAAGGTCACCTCCAAGGCAGTGTGCGAGGTGGGCCGCAAGCCGGTCGCGGAGTCGAACGTGCTCGGGCATGTGACGGTGCTCGGGAAGAAGACCACACTCACCTCGGGCGGCACGACGAAGGTCGAGGTGCCGGGCGTCGGTGACGTGACGCTCGACCTGTCGAAGACCGGGACGACCACGCGGACGGCAGCCGCGACGGCGCTGCAGCTGCGGGTGTCGGTGGACCCGCTGGACCTGGGTGTCGCCGGGGTGGAGGGCGAGGTCACGCTGGCCGAAGCGACGTGCGAGACGCCCGAGGGCGGCGGTTCCGAGAACGGCGGCTCCTCCGGAAACGGCGGATCGACGGGCGGCGACAGCGGCCCCGGCGACACGGGCGGATCCGACGACACCGGCGGCAAGGAGAAGCCCGTCGACGTGAAGCCCCAGACCGGATCCGACCCGGTCCAGGCCTCCGGCGAAGGCGACCTCGCCGAGACCGGATCCAACTCCTCCACCCCGTACATCGCGGGCGCCGCCGCTGTCCTGCTGGCGGCCGGTGCCGGCGCCACGGTCATCGCCCGCAGGCGCGCCCGGGGCTGATCACCTTCCCCGGAGAGCCGTCAGCCGACGGCTCTCCGGGGCAGTACCTGCAGGGCCAGGTCGAGCGCCTGAAGGAATCTGTTGGTCGTCACACGGTCGCGTACGGCAAGCCGCAGCCACTCGCTGCCCAGCCCCGGAAACGTGTCCCCTCTCCGCGCCGCGAAGCCGCGCGAGCGCAGCAGCTCCCGGACCTCGTCCGCCCGCTCCAGCCGCAGCAGCACGAACGGCCCGGCGGCCGGCTCCACCGCCCGTACCTCGCTGAACTCCGCCAGCCCGGCCAGCAGATGAGCCCGGTCCACCGCGACCCGGTCCGCCGCATCAGCCGCCTCGACCAGCGCGCGCGGCTCCATGCACGCTTCGGCCGCTGCCAGCGCGGGGGAGGAGACCGGCCACAGCGGCTGTGCCTCCTGCAGCACCGCGATCGTCGCCGGGTCGGCCAGTACGTAACCGATGCGCAGCCCTGCCAGCCCCCAGGTCTTGGTGAGGCTCCGCAGCACCACCAGACCGGGGACGTCCGTACGCCCGCACAGCGCCTCATGCTCACCTGGTACGGCGTCCATGAACGCCTCGTCGACCACCAGCGTCCTTCCGGGCCGCGCCAGTTGCTCCAGCACGCCTGCGGGATGCAGCACGGACGTCGGGTTGGTCGGGTTGCCGACCACCACCAGGTCCGCGTCCTCCGGCACCGTCGCCGGGTCGAGCCGGAAGCCGTCCTCCGGCCGCAGCACCACCCGCCCGACCTCGTGCCCCGCCGCGCGCAGGGCCGCCTCGGGCTCGGTGAACTGCGGATGCACGACGACCGGCCGCCGTGCGGGCAGCGCTCTCGCGATCAGTACGAACGCCTCGGCCGCGCCCGCTGTGAGCAGCACTCTTTCCTCGGGCAGCCCATGCCGTCCGGCGACCGCCGTCCGTGCGGGCCGCCCGTCCGGATAGGAGGCCAGCGATCCCAGCGATGCGGCTATCCGCTGCCGTAGCCAGTCCGGGGGTGTGTTGGTCCGTACGTTGACGGCGAGGTCGGTCAGGTCCAGGCCGCGTACTTCAGCGTCGCCGTGGTGCCGCAGATCGGGCCCGGCGCTCTCGATGTGCTTCGTGGGGGGCAGCATGGCAGCCATGGTGAACGGCTCGGCGCGATTCGTCGATGCCGAGGTGTCCGCCGGAAGGTTCCGGCGGGCCACCGCACAGGTCGCGGACGCCGACTTCCGCTTCGGAACCAGCAGTTCACCGGCGTCCACCAGCGCCGCTGCCTCCGCCACCGACCCGGTGGCCACAGCTTCACGGGGCGCCGCCGAGGGGTGGGGCACGGAGACCTGCGCCAGCGCCCCGGCCGTATACGACCGCACGGGCACCCCCAGACGCTCCGCGGCGCCGGCGATGCCCGGCTCGTCGGCCTTGGTGTCGAGCGTCGCCAGCTCCACGACGTCACCGGCCTCCGGTCCGGCCTCCTGAAGCGTTCTCCGGATCAGCCCGAGCACCTCCTCGGCCAGGACGCCGCGACGGGCACCGACACCGACGACGAGCGCGGCTCGGGTCATGGCGGGAAGTCCTTTCAGGGGGACGCGGAGGGGGATTCAGGCAGGGGGACACGCCAAGGCGGCGTGAGGTGCGGGAGGCGGGGTCAATCCGCTAGCAAGAGCCCATGGCGGTATTCGTCGCGCTCGGCGCGTTTCTGATGACCCTGGTGGGCGGCTGGGTCGCCCAGCGCGTAAGCGACCGCCGCCACCTCGTGCTCGGCCTCGCCGGCGGACTGATGCTGGGCGTCGTCGGTCTCGATCTGCTGCCCGAGGCGGTGGAGGCCGCGGGCGGCGTGGTCTTCGGCGTACCCGGGGCCCTGCTGCTTTTCGTGGGCGGCTTCCTGACGGCGCATCTCGTCGAGCGATCGCTGGCCGTACGCCAGGCGGCACACGGGGCCGGCGAGGAACGGGTACCGCAGGTCGGGATGACGGCGGCGGCCGCGATGGTGGGTCACAGCCTGATGGACGGCGTCGCGCTCGGCGCCGCGTTCCAGATCGGCGGCGGAATGGGAGCCGCCGTCGCGCTCGCCGTCATCACCCACGACTTCGCCGACGGCTTCAACACGTACACGATCACCAGCCTCTACGGAAACGCACGCCGCAAGGCGCTCCTGATGCTGTTCGCGGACGCCCTGGCCCCGATCGTCGGCGCGGCCACCACCCTGCTGTTCACCCTTCCGGAGGAACTGCTCGGCTGTTATCTCGGCTTCTTCGGCGGGGCGCTCCTCTATCTCGCCGCCGCCGAGATCCTCCCCGAGGCGCACCACGACCACCCGGCCCGCTCCACGCTTCTGTGCACCGTGGCGGGCGTGGGCTTCATCTGGCTGGTGGTCGGCATCGCGGAGTGACCTCACCCGCGGCACTGCTCCGTGAAACGGCGGGCCACTCCAGGCTCGGCCGCCCAGTGCGTGTGCAGATAACTCGCGTGCACGCCCCCCTGTACGAAGCCCTCCACCCGCCGCTCCGGCTGGTGCAGACCCCAGGCGGGTGTCGCACCGGCTCCGGGCTCCAGCACCGTCCGGTGGAACTCGTGCCCGCGCAGCCGGGTCCCGGCCACGGCCAGCACGCTGTCGGACACCGCCACCGCCTGCCGGTAGCCGAGCGTCAGCCGCTCGGACATCCGGGCCGAGGCGTCCAGCACCCCGCACATCGGCCGGCCGTCCAGCTCGCGGGCCAGATAGAGCAGCCCCGCGCACTCCGCCGCCACCGGGGCACCGGACAGGGCCAGTTCGGTCACCGCCCGGCGCAGCGGCTGGTTCGCGGACAGCTCCGGCGCGTACATCTCGGGGAAGCCGCCGCCGATGACCAGGCCCGCCGTGCCCGGGGGCAGCTTCTCGTCGCGCAGCGGGTCGAAGACGACCACCTCCGCGCCCGCCGCCGTCAGCAGCTCGGCGTGTTCCGCGTACGCGAAGGTGAACGCCGCGCCGCCCGCCACGGCCACCACCGGCCGGGCCCCCGGCTCGGGATGGTGCTCCGGCTCCCACGCCTCGTCGGCCAGGGCGGGCGCCGAACGGGCCAGCGCCAGCAGGGCGTCCAGATCACAGCCCTCCCGCACCCGCTCACCCATCGCCCGTACGGCGTCGAGGGCGTCGGCCTGGCGCTCGGCAACCGGGACCAGGCCCAGGTGGCGCGAAGGGGTCGCCACCTGCGGCGCCCGCCGCAGCACCCCGAGCACCGGCAGCCCGGACTCGTCGAGCGCTTCACGGAGCAGCGCCTCATGGCGGTCGGAGGCCACCTTGTTCAGGATCACTCCGCCGATCCGCACCTCCGGGTCCCAGGAGGCGAAACCGTGCACGAGGGCAGCGACCGAACGCGACTGCGAGGACGCGTCGACGACCAGCACGACGGGCGCCCGCAGCAGCTTGGACACCTGGGCGGTCGAGGCGAGTTCGCCCTGCCCCGAGGCCCCGTCGTACAGCCCCATCACCCCTTCGACGACGGCCAGGTCGCAGCCGCTCGCACCGTGCGCGAACAGCGGGGCGACGAGCCCGGGCCCGCACATGTACGCGTCGAGGTTGCGCCCCGGGCGGCCGGTGGCCAGCGCGTGGTACCCCGGATCGATGTAGTCGGGTCCCACCTTGTGCGGGGACACCGTGAGGCCACGCCCCGCGAAGGCCGCCATCAGGCCCGTGGCGACCGTGGTCTTGCCGCTGCCGGACGCCGGAGCGGCGATGACCAGACGAGGAACGCTCACCACTCGATGCCTCTCTGGCCCTTCTGGCCGGCGTCCATCGGGTGCTTGACCTTCGACATGTCGGTCACCAGGTCGGCGGCCTCGACGAGCTTCTCCGGAGCGTTCCGCCCCGTGATCACCACGTGCTGGGTGCCTGGACGGTCCCGCATGACCTGGACGACCTCGTCGGTGTCGATCCAGCCCCAGTGCATCGGGTAGGCGAACTCGTCGAGCACGTACAGCTTGTACGTCTCGGCGGCCAGGTCCCGCTTGACCTGCTCCCAGCCCTCGCGGGCCTTCTCCTCGTTGTCGGAGTTGTCACCGTGAATGCCCCGCTGGACCCACGACCACCCCTCGCCCATCTTGTGCCAGTCGACGGTGCCGCCCTCGCCGCTCGCCCCGAGCACCTTGAGCGCGTTCTCCTCGCCGACCTTCCACTTCGCGGACTTCACGAACTGGAACACCCCGATCGGCCAGCCCTGGTTCCAGGCGCGCAGCGCCAGCCCGAACGCCGCCGTCGACTTTCCCTTACCGATGCCCGTGTGCACGAACAGCAGCGGCCTGTTACGCCGCTGACGTGTCGTCAGTCCGTCGTCCGGTACCGATACCGGCTGTCCCTGTGGCATTAAGCGGCCCTCCCGGCAGCAGTGATGTCCTTGACCAGCCCGGCGATCGAGTCGGCGCGCAGCTCGTCGAGCGTGACCGCGCTGCCTCCCAGATCCCGGGCGAGCTGTGCGGCGAGACCGAGGCGTACGAACCCCGACTCGCAGTCCACGACGACGGAGGCGGTGCCCTCGGAGGCGTGCAGCCGCCCGGCCCGCGCCGCCAGCGCCACAGGGTCGACGCCCCCGGTGGCCCGGCCGTCCGTCACCACGACGAGCAGCGGCCGGCGCGACGGATCGCGCATCCGCTCCACCCGCAGCACGTCGTGCGCCTTGAGCAGTCCGGCGGCCAGCGGGGTGCGCCCGCCGGTCGGCAGCGACTCCAGCCGTGCGGCCGCCGCGTCCACCGACGAGGTGGGCGGCAGCGCCACCTCGGCGTCCTTGCCCCGGAAGGTGACCAGACCGACCTTGTCCCGGCGCTGGTACGCGTCCAGCAGCAGCGACATCACCGCCCCCTTGACCGCGCTCATCCGCTGCCGGGCCGCCATCGACCCGGAGGCGTCCACGACGAACAGCACGAGGTTGCCCTCGCGCCCCTCCCGGGTCGCCTGCCGCAGATCGTCACGCCGTACGACGAGGCCCCGCCCCGACCGCCCGCGCGTCCGCTGGTGCGGCGCCGCCGCCTGCACGGTCGCCGCCAGGTGCAGCTTCGTCAGCGCACCCTCGGGCCGCCGCGACCCGGTGGTCCGGCCGTGCTCGGTGCGCGCCCGGGACCGCCGCCCGGCCGCGCCCTCGCCCAGCCCGGGCACGCTCAGCATCTTCGTACGGAACGGCTCGCCGGCCCGCACGGGCTGCTGATCCCCGGCGCCGCCGCCCGGCGCGGGCGCGTCACCGCTCCCGGCCTCGTCCCGGCCGGGCGTGTCGGAACCGCCGGCGTCGGGACCGGTCGCGTCCGTACCACCGTCGTCGGGGCCGCCGCCCTGCGGGGGCACGCCGCCGCCGGGCCCGTCGGGGTCCGGATCGTCGTCGCCTCCGCCGTCCTCGTCCGCCGCGTCCTCGAGGGCCTCGTCCAGCTTGTCCTCGTCCAGCCCGGGCGCGTCGAACGGATTGCGCCGGCGCCGGTGGGGGAGTGCCAGGAGCGCGGCCTGGCGTACGTCGTCCGCGACGACCTCCTCGCGCCCCGCCCACGCGGCCAGGGCCGTCGCGGTGCGGGCCATGACGATGTCGGCACGCATGCCGTCGACCTCGAACGCCGCACACGTCGCCGCGATCTGCCGCAACACGCCGTCGCCGAGCACCACCTGGGGAAGCAGGGCGCGCGCGGCGACGATCCGCGCACGCAACGCGGCCTCCTCGTCGGCCCACCGTGCGGCGAAGGCGGCCGGATCGTCGTCGTAGGCGAGCCTCCGCCGTACGACCTCGACGCGCAGGTCCGTCTCACGCGAGGCGGCCACCTCGACGGTCAGCCCGAAGCGGTCCAGCAACTGCGGCCGGAGCTCGCCCTCTTCCGGGTTCATGGTCCCGACCAGCAGGAAACGTGCCGCGTGACGGACGGAGACGCCTTCGCGCTCGACGTACGAGGCGCCCATGGCCGCCGCGTCGAGCAGCAGGTCCACCAGGTGGTCGTGGAGGAGATTGACCTCGTCGACGTACAGAATCCCGCGATGGGCGTCGGCGAGGAGCCCCGGCTCGAAGGCCTTCACCCCCTCCGAGAGGGCCCGTTCGATGTCGAGCGCGCCGACCAGCCGGTCCTCCGACGCGCCGACCGGAAGCTCCACGGTCCGCGCCGGACGAGACACGCCCGTTCCCGTCTCATGGGGGCCGTCGGGACACGCCGGATCGGGCGCGCCCGGATCGCACGAGAAGCGGCAGCCCGCCACGACCGCGACCTCGGGCATGAGCGCGGCGAGCGCCCGCACGGCGGTGGATTTGGCGGTGCCCTTCTCACCCCGGACCAGGACCCCGCCGACGGCGGGACTGACCGCGTTGAGCAGGAGGCCGAGCCGCAGATCGTCCTGCCCGACGATGGCGGTGAAGGGATAGGGCGTATTCACTGAGCCTCCTCTGTAGCGACCACACCTGCATGGCCGGGTGCGCCCGGCATTCCTGGAGCGGGATCCGGTACGGGCACCGGCGGCGCACCCGGGGCGATGAACGGCAACCCCTCCGGCGCGCCGGTCTCGATCAGCCGCCACAAGGCGTCCGTATCGGCGTGTTCCTCGATCAGGTCCCCCAGCCGGTCCAGTTGTTCCTCCCGTAGCGCCCCGAAGCTCATGTCCGGCGCAGGAACGAACCGCCGTCCCGCGGCCCGCGCGACCTCGCCGAGGAACGCCCGCCGGAACGCGTCGCTCTCCAGCGACCCGTGCCAGTGCGTCCCCCAGACCGAGCCCACCCGGCACCCGTCCAGGAACGGTTCGCCGCCAGTCACCTCGGCGACCCCGTGATGGATCTCGTACCCCTCCACCGGCTCCCCGAGCGCTGACCCGACGGGCCGCCCCAGGACCTTCTCCAGGCCGAAGCGGATTCGCACGGGCAGCAGTCCGAGCCCTTCGACCAGACCGGCCCGCGACTCGACGTCGTCCTCGATGCGCTCGCCCAGCACCTGGAACCCGCCGCAGATCCCCAGCACCGGCCGCCCCTCGGCGGCCCGCCGCCGCAGCGCGTCGGCCAGCCCCCGTTCGCGCAGCCACGCCAGCGCCTTCACGGTGCCCCGCGTCCCGGGCACGATCACGAGGTCCGCGTCGGCGATCTCCTCCGCCCGGTCCGTGAACCGGACCACCACCCCCGGCTCGGCCGCCAGAGCGTCCACATCGGTGAAGTTCGACATCAGCGGTACGGCGCACACCGCGACCCGCAGCACGTCCTCGCCGTGCGGCGGCGCCACGACCGACTCCCGTACGGTGCCGCGCATCGATACCCGCAGCCCGTCCTCCTCGTCGATACCCAGCCCATGGGCGTACGGCAGCACCCCGTACGTCCGCCGGCCCGTGAGCCCGAGGAGCATGTCGAGACCGGGCTCCAGCAGCGACACGTCACCGCGGAACTTGTTGACGAGGTACCCGGCGATCAGCGACTGGTCCTCAGGGCTCAGCAGCGCCGTCGTACCGAAGAACGAGGCGAACACACCGCCCCGGTCGATGTCGCCGACCACCAGCACGGGAAAGCGCGCGGCCCGGGCGATGCCCATGTTCACGATGTCCGTACGCCGCAGATTGATCTCGGCCGGACTGCCCGCCCCCTCGCAGATCACGGCGTCATACGTGCCCCGCAACTGCTCCAGACAGTCCACGACCGTCCCCAGCAGCGCCTCCTGGCGCCCCCCGTGGTAGCCGCGCGCACTCATCTCGCCGACCGGCTTCCCCATCAGGACGACCTGGCTCGACCGGTCGCCGCCGGGTTTGAGCAGCACCGGGTTCATCAGAGCCGACGGCTCCACCCGGGCGGCCTGCGCCTGCATCGCCTGGGCCCGGCCGATCTCCGCGTTCTCCCGGGTGACGAACGAGTTCAGCGACATGTTCTGCGCCTTGAACGGTGCGACCTTGACTCCCTGACGCACCAGCCACCGGCAGATCCCGGCCGTGACGACGCTCTTGCCCGCGTCCGAAGTGGTACCCGCGACCAGCAGCCCGCCGCTCATGTGACTCTCCGTCCCATGGCCAGCCGCCCCGCCGCACACACGGCGAGGGCCAGCACACTCACCCGGCGCGACAGCCGCACCGCGCATTCGATGTCCGTGACCCGCACGTCCCGCCCGGCCTCGCCGTTGAGCACCGGCCGGTGCTCGACCCGCCCGCCGTAAGCGAGGGTGCCGCCCAGCCGTACGCCGAGCGCACCCGCGAACGCGGCCTCCACCGGGCCCGCGTTGGGACTGGGATGCCGGCCCGCGTCGGCCCGCCAGGCCCGGACCGCCTCGCGCGGGCGGCCCCCGGCGGCCACGGCGAGCACGGCGGTCAGCCGGGCCCCGGGCCAGCCGGCGACGTCGTCGAGCCGGGCCGACGCCCAGCCGTAGCGCCGGTAGCGGGGCGATGTGTGGCCGACCATGGCGTCGAGCGTGTTGACGGCCCGGAAGGCCACCAGCCCGGGCACCCCGCCGAGCGCGCCCCACACCAGGGCTCCCACGACGGCGTCCGAGGTGTTCTCGGCGACGGACTCCACCACCGCGCGGGCGATCTGCTGTTCGTCCAGCGACTGCGGATCACGGCCGCACAGATGCGGCAGCCGCTCCCGGGCCGGCTCGATGTCCCCCACGGCCAGCGCCCCGCCGATGGCGCGCGCCTCGCGGCCCAGCGAAGTGCCCCCGACGACGGCCCAGGTGGCGGCGGCGGTCAGCGCCACGGCGGCGGCGGGACGGTTCCGCACGGCACGGGCGGCCAGCGCGGCCGCTCCCGTGGCGCCCCCGGCACAGACGAGCGTGTGCAGGGCGCCCCAGCCGCGGTGATCGCGCCACAGCCGGCTCTCGGCACCCGCCGCTGCACGCCCGAAGGCGGCGACGGGGTGGCCCCGCCGGGGATCACCGAGCAGCAGGTCACCGATCAGACCGGCGGCGGCGCCGTACGCGAAGATGCGGTCGGCTCGCACCGCTCAGCCGGCCGTCGCGCCTCGAAGGGCCTTCACAGCGGGTGGTGCGGCGACCGACGCAGGGCAGCCAGACATGGCGTATGTCCTCACTCAGGGTCCGCGCCCTGGTTCGACGTGACCGGCGACGAGAGTCTCCTGGCTCCCGGATCCGCAGTTCCTCCGGCCTTCCAGCCCGCGGTGGCGGACCGTGACTTCCGTGTGGAGGCTGCTCCCCGGTGACAGTGGCGGGACCGCGCCGGATTCGCACCGGCTTCCTCTCCTGTCGCCGTAAACGGCTCCGGCAGTCCACCATGCGCCGCGAACGCCCGTCAACCTGCCGCTGACCTGCGAGGCTTCAATGTGCTCAGACGCACACCGGCCGGACACACACGTGGTGTGTCCGGCCGGTGCGCGCCCGCGCGGAGGTCAGGCGACGATCAGATAGATCCCGTACGCGACCGCCGCCAGGCACAGCCCGAAGCAGGCGTACGCGCCGGTGCGTGTCAGGACGCCGGCCCCGCCGCCGCCCTGAGCCGTCGGAGTCTGCTTGGCGAGGCCGATGATGCCGAGAGTGAAGAGGCCGACCAGTGCGACGGTGACCACGAGGCTGACGCCGAAGACGGAGGCGAGAGCTGCCCAGTCGATGTTCATGCGGATCTGTCCTTACACCGTGGCCGGCCGGGCCGGATCGGCCGGGGTCTCGGCCGTGGGGGCCGGAGCGTGGATGGTGGTCTTGAGCTCGGTGGAGGCCCCACCGACGGGCGGCGGGCTGACGGCCGCGATGGCGTCCGTGACGACGCCCGCGGGCTCGTCCTCGGTCGCGTTGACGTTGGTGTGGTCGACCGGCTTGCGGCGCGACAGCAGCCAGATGGCGGCGGAGCCCGCGACGAGGATCACTGCGACCACCGCGACGCCCCAGGGGCCCTGCTTGGTCAGGAACTCGGAGCCCGCACCGATCAGACCGGCGGCCGGCAGGGTCAGGCCCCACGCGACGAACATCCGGGTGGCGGTGGACCAGCGGACCGTGCCGCCCTTGCGTCCGAGGCCGGCGCCCATGACGGCGCCGGAGCAGGACTGCGTGGTGGAGAGCGAGAAGCCGAGGTGCGAGGAGGCCAGGATGACCGTGGCCGCGCTCGTCTGGGCCGCGAAGCCCTGCGGCGGACGCAGGTCCGTGAGGCCGCTGCCCATGGTGCGGATGATGCGCCAGCCACCGAGGTAGGTGCCCAGCGCGATGGCGATACCCGCGGAGGCGATGACCCAGACCGGCGGGTTGGAGCCGGGGGAGAGGACGCCGCCGGTGACCAGGGCCAGGGTGATGATGCCCATGGTCTTCTGCGCGTCGTTGGTGCCGTGGGCGAGCGAGACGAGACCGGCCGAGGCGATCTGACCGGCGCGGTACCCCTTGGCGGTCGACTTCAGCTGGGCCGGGTCCGTGATCTTCCGGTTCAGGCGGTACGTCAGCTTCGTGGCCAGCAGTGCGGCGAGACCGGCGACGACAGGCGCGGCGATCGCGGGCAGCAGGACCTTCGTGACGACGGTGCCGCCGTTGATCGAGGACCAGCCGGCCGACATCACCGCGGCGCCGATGAGGCCGCCGAAGAGTGCGTGGGAGGAACTTGAGGGCAGGCCGACCAGCCAGGTCAGCAGATTCCACAGGATGGCGCCGACGAGCGCCGCGAAGATGACCTCGGTTCTGAGGCCGTTCTCATTGATGATCCCGCCGGAGATCGTCTTGGCGACCTCCACCGACAGGAAGGCGCCGACGAGGTTGAGAACGGCGGACATGGCCACCGCTGTCTTGGGCTTGAGCGCGCCGGTCGAGATGGTGGTGGCCATCGCGTTGGCGGTGTCGTGGAAACCGTTCGTGAAATCGAACACGAGAGCTGTCACGATCACGATCGCGAGCAGCAGCGTGATGTGTTCCATTTACCCAGGCAATCGTTCGACGTCATTGGCACGTGGAACGTAGTCAACCAGGGTGAACGGAAGGTGAACTGGGCAGGGCGGCATGGTGACCCCAAGCGCGTACGTCGATTCCGCTTGTGTGCGACCGGGCGGCCGTACGCCCCGCGCCGGTGCGGGAACCGGTCCCGCCCCTGGCCGCCGCCCTCCTCATGCCCGATATCTCCCCTTGAGGAGACATCGATCACGTGACCCTAGAATCCCCCGCATGAGTGACGTGCGCACGGACGCGATCGAGCGGACATGGGGCGGGGTCGTCGAGACGGCCCGGCGGACGGCGGCGGACGGCCTGGTCGTCGGCACCTCGGGCAACGTGTCGGCCCGGGTCGGCGGCACCGTGCTGGTCACCCCCAGCGGGGTGCCCTACGACCGGCTCGGCCCCGGTGACGCGGTCGGCGTCGATCTCGAAGGGCGTCAGGTCCTGGGTGACCTGGTGCCGACCAGTGAGCTCCCGCTCCACCTGGCCGTCTACCGCGACACCGACGCCGCAGCCGTCGTCCACACCCACGCCGTGCACGCCACGGCTGTCTCCACCCTCGTGGCCGAGGTGCCGCTCGTGCACTACGCCGCCGCCATGCTCGGCGGCCCCGTCCGCACCGCCGCCTACGCGCGCTACGGGACGCGGGAGCTCGCCGACAACATGCTGGCAGCCCTGCGCGACCGCACGGCCTGCCTGCTGCGGAACCACGGCACCGTCACCTACGGGGCCACCCTCGACGAGGCCTACGACCGCACCGCCCAGCTCGAATGGATGTGCAGGCTCTGGCTCACCGCGAGCTCCGTGCCGGGCCACCGGCCGAGCCTCCTCACCCCGGCCCAGCTGCGCGACGTGCAGGACGCCCTGGAGGGGTACGGCCAGCCCGGCTGAGCCCGGCGCCCGGCACCGTACGGCCGATGCCCACTGGCAGCCCGCGCCGCAGCCCGGGACACTGGAGCCGTGCGCCCGGCAACAGCGGCGGCAGTGGCCGCAACCTCGATCCTCGGCATCGGCGCGGCAGCGGTCGCCGTCGGCCGCTACGCCGGCGACGTCGCCCTCGGGGCGCCCTCGCCACGCCCCTTCCCGGCCGACCGCCGGCTCACCGTGCACGCCACCGCGGCCGGGCAGATCACCCTGACCCGCTCCTTCACCGCGCTGCGCCCCGGTACGTACGGACTGACCGGCCGCGGCGTCCACGCGGTGGTCGGCCCGGTGGTCGAACAGCCGCCCGGCAGTACCGCGGCCTCCGCGGACACCGTCGTACGCCGGCTGGAACGCGTGACCCTCGGCAGCCTGAAGCCCGGCGCCAGGGTCCGCCTCACCCCGGAGCTCCACCGCGGCGACCCGCTCACCGCCCTCGGCCTCGCCTACAAGGAGGTCGAGGTCCCCGGCGAACTCGGCGCCCTGCCCGCCTGGTTCGTGCCCGGAGTCCGCGACACCTGGGTGATCACGGCGCACGGACTCGGCGCCACCAGGGACCACCCCATGAATGTGATGGGGTTCCTCCACGCCCAGCAGCTTCCCGTGCTCGACCTGGCCTACCGCGGTGACGAGGGCGCCCCGCGCTCCCCGGACGGCCTCGCCCACCTCGGTGAGTCCGAATGGCGCGACCTCGACGCGGCCATCCGCTACGCCGTGCGCTACGGCGCCGAGAACGTCATCCTCCACGGCTGGTCCTCGGGCGCCTCGATGGCCCTGCACGCGGCCGTCGACTCCGCCCTCCGCGATCGCATCAGCGGCCTCGTCCTGGACTCCCCGGTCCTGGACTGGAAGACCACCCTGCGCGCTCTCGCCTCGGCCCGGGGCGTGCCCTCCGCGCTGCTGCCGCTGGCCGTGCGGGCGGCCCAGGGCCAGACCGGGCTGCACGGCGCCCCGCTCCTGGACACCTCGGTGCCGACGGCCCTGCACGTGCCCACGCTCATCGTCCACGGCCCGGGGGACACCCTGGCCCCGTGGCAGGAGTCCCGGGAACTCGCCGCACGCCGCCCCGACCTGGTGACCCTGCACTCCGTGCCGCATGCTCCGCATGCCGCGATGTGGAATGCCGACCCGGCCGGCTACGAAGAGGCGCTCCGGCGCTTCCTCACGCCCCTGATGTGAGCTGATGAGGCGGAACCGCCCGGTTGGTGCCCCGGTCCCGGTGCCTCCCGTATCCGGGTGACACGGCTTCCGTTTGGGCTTTCGGCCCGTCAGAGGCAAGACTGCTCCTCGTGACGTCCCGTACCCCGCGCGACTCCAGGCTGCGACTTGTCCGCCCACGACCCCAGGCGACCGCCCGTAAGGCCGTGACGACCCGGCGCACCAGGCCGGCCCCCCGACCACCCGAGGGCACGCCGCCACCGGCGGAACTGGCACGGCAGGCCAGGGCCGTACTGGCCGACGCCGTGCGCATCGCCCACTGGGCGGCGGACGGCACGAGCCCGGGCTCCGTCCCGCTCGCCGCCCAGGCCCTGGAACGGGCAGCCGCCGCACTGGGACTGTCCCCGGATCAGGTGATGGCCGGCTGGGACCGGGCCAGGCTGGCCGGCCTCATCGAGATGCACGGCGACACCGCCCGCCCCGGCTGGCGCCTGCGAGCCTGGGACCGCGACGACTCCGCCGTGCTCCGCGGCTGGGTGGCGCTCTTCGACGCCTGGTCGCTCGTCCACGCCTCACCCGACGGCATCGAGGCCACCGCGGTGGCGGAAGCCGTAGAGGCCGTGCCCCAGGTGCTCTCCCTCCTCCAGCTCTCGGCGGGCGCCGTCACCGTGCCCGCGCTCCTCGACCTGCTGGGTCAGCGCGTCGCGGAACTCCACGAGGAGCGGTGCGAGGTGCCGTACGGGCCGGAGCAGCAGACCGCACCCGCCGGCGGGCAGTCCGCCGACCTGAACGCGATGCTGCTCGACTGGGCCCTCGAGGGTCTCGCCTCCGTCGGCGCACTCACGCTCGGCGCGGGCCACGCCACCCTCACCCCGCTGGGCAACTGGGCGGTCTGGGTCAAGCTGGAGCAGATCTGCGTAGCCGCCCAGAGCCCGGCCGGCAACATCGAGCAGCCCGCGGCCGACATGCTGCTCGGCTGTGCACGGCTCACCCCAGGCCCGGCCCGCGCCGAATACCGGGCCTGGCTGGCCGCCCGGCCCGTCGGCAGCGCCGTGGCCGAACTGCTGGCCGTCGCCCGTGGTGAGGACGCCCTGCTGCGCGGCCTCGCCTTCGAGGCGCTGCGCGTCGTCGGCGCCCCCGCCGAGCCCGTCGTCCGCTCCGTCGTCACCGAAGCGCCGCTGCGCCCGTACGCGCTGCTCTGGCTCGCCGAGTACGAGGGGACCGACCCGGACGACGCCCAGGACGTCCTCAGCCGCGAGGAAGCCACCTGGCTCTGGGTCGACACCGCCGCGGCCGTGGCCGACCACGGCGAGACCGGGCTGCTGGTCCGCCACCTCGACTCCGCCGTCCAGGGCACGGTCCCCGCACTGCTGGACGAGGTACGGGCCGTCGGCCACCCGCGGACCGTCCAGGTGCTGGTGGCCCTGGCCGCCGCCCACCCGGACCCGGCCCTCGCCAAAGCCGTACGCCGCGCCGCCTTCCAGGTGCACACCGGCGGGGTCTGACCGCCACCGCTCGCACTGCCCCGGGGCTCTCAGCCCGAGGACCCCGGGGCGTACGTCCCGAAGCTCCAGACGTTGCCCTCCGCGTCGCGCGCCATGTAGTCGCGGGAGCCGTAGTCCTGGTCCGTGGGCGGCATCAGGATCTCCACGCCCTGTTCCACGGCCCGCGCGTGGTGCTCGTCGACCTCGTCCACCACCACGTACACCCCGGCGGGCCCGGCGCCGGCCATCGCCTCGGCGAAGACACCCCCGCGCCCCTTTGAGCCGAGCATCACCCTGCCGTTGCCGCAGGACAGTTCGGCATGAAGCACACTGCCGTCCTCTCCCTCGTACACCGCCTCCTCGGTGAAGCCCAGGGCCTGGGTGAGCACCCGGATCGCGGCCTTCGCGTCGTCGTACAGAAGCGTCGGGAAGATCGTGGGAAAGCCGTTCGTCCCTGCCATCTCGCTCACCCTTTCCTGCTCAGGCGCACCAGTGTGATGTGATATACGTCTCAGTCTTTCACTGGTCACTGACAACCTCAGCCGGAGGTTCCGCGCCGACCGGCGTCCCCGGCGCTTCTGCCGGGTCCGGCCGACGCCGACGGCCGCCGCCGCGTCGAGGCAGGCCGACCGCTCCGGCCGCTCCGTGGAGGGTGTGTCGTCCTGTCAGGTGTGTCGGCCAGTTCGATGAGCTATGCCCGATTATGTGACGTATCACAGTGAGGCGGTGACGGGCCGGGAGCATGCGGAGAAGCAGGTGGACACCGCCAGTAGACTGAGTCGCATGGCAATTCTCCTTGTGCATTAGGCGGCGTCGAGTCGTGAGTCCGCTGTCCCTCCGCCGTCCATACCGCCCTGGAGTTTTTCCGTGATCACCGCTTCCGGCATCGAGCTGCGTGCCGGCGCCCGCATCCTCATCGAGTCCGCCTCCTTCCGTATCGCCAAGGGTGACCGCATCGGCCTGGTCGGCCGCAACGGCGCCGGCAAGACCACCCTCACCAAGTGCCTGGCGGGCGAGGGGACGCCGGCGGGCGGCACCATCACCAACAGCGGTGAGGTCGGCTACCTCCCGCAGGACCCGCGTACCGGCGACCTCGACGTCCTGGCCCGCGACCGCATCCTCTCGGCCCGCGGTCTCGACGAGATCCTGCGCAAGATGCGGGAGAACGAGGAGCGGATGGCGAACGGCAAGGGCGCCACCCGCGAGAAGGCGATGAAGCGCTACGAGCGCCTGGAGACGGAGTTCCTCACCAAGGGCGGATACGCCGCCGAGGCCGAGGCCGCCACCATCGCCGCCGCGCTCAGCCTGCCCGACCGGGTGCTCGGCCAGCCCCTGCATACCCTCTCCGGTGGTCAGCGCCGCCGTGTCGAGCTCGCCCGCATCCTTTTCTCGGACGCCGACACCCTGCTTCTCGACGAGCCCACCAACCACCTCGACGCGGACTCGATCGTCTGGCTGCGCGACTACCTCAAGACCTACCGCGGCGGCTTCATCGTGATCTCCCACGATGTCGAGCTCGTCGAGACGGTGGTCAACAAGGTGTTCTACCTCGACGCCAACCGCGCCCAGATCGACATCTACAACATGGGCTGGAAGCTCTACCAGCAGCAGCGGGAGGCCGACGAGAAGCGCCGCAAGCGCGAGCGCCAGAACGCGGAGAAGAAGGCCGCGTCACTGAACTCCCAGGCCGACAAGATGCGTGCCAAGGCGACCAAGACCGTCGCCGCCCAGAACATGGCCAAGCGGGCCGAGCGCCTGCTCTCGGGACTGGAGGCCGTGCGGGTCTCCGACAAGGTGGCGAAGCTGCGCTTCCCGGAGCCGTCCCCGTGCGGCAAGACCCCGCTGATGGCCGAGGGTCTCTCCAAGTCCTACGGATCGCTCGAGATCTTCACCGACGTGGACCTCGCCATCGACAAGGGCTCGCGCGTCGTCATCCTCGGCCTCAACGGCGCGGGCAAGACCACGCTGCTGCGGCTCCTCGGCGGCGCCGAGAAGGCCGACACCGGCCAGATCATCGAGGGCCACGGCCTCAAGCTCGGCTACTACGCCCAGGAGCACGAGACCCTGGACCCGGAGCGCACCGTCCTGGAGAACATGCGGAGCGCGGCGCCCGACCTCGATCTCGTCGAGGTCCGCAAGACGCTCGGTTCCTTCCTCTTCTCCGGTGACGACGTGGACAAGCCCGCCGGAGTGCTCTCCGGCGGTGAGAAGACCCGGCTCGCCCTGGCGACGCTCGTCGTCTCCTCCGCCAACGTCCTGCTGCTCGACGAGCCCACGAACAACCTCGACCCGGCCAGCCGCGAGGAGATCCTCGGGGCCCTGCGCACGTACAAGGGCGCCGTCGTCCTCGTCACCCACGACGAGGGCGCGGTCGAGGCGCTCCAGCCGGAGCGGATCATCCTGCTGCCCGACGGGGTCGAGGACCTCTGGGGCTCGGACTACCGGGACCTGGTCGCCCTCGCCTGACCCGCAAGGGTTCCCGGAACCGGCGGGAGGCCCGGTGATCCAACGCGTCTGGATCATTCGGCCCACCGGTGATCCATCATCTGGGTGAGCAGGTCTCATACCCCGGCGCGGCGCCCGGCAGATAGCTGCCGGGCGCACTCATTTCAGGTTGCCCTGCCCTGTAGGGCCCTGACCTGGCAGTTTTGCCAGCGGCCCGCCATGCAAGGCCTCTAGATCCCTTGGAATGTCTGATTCCGGTTGTGTCGGACCGCTTCAGGGTGCGGAAACCTGTCCTACAGACCTTGCCGAATGGGTGGCCAGGAAGCGCAGTAGGGGTGATCATGAGAGTCCAGAGCGCACTTCCTTGAGGAGGCACGGGTGGCCGAGACTCTGAAGAAGGGCAGCCGGGTAACCGGCGCCGCGCGCGACAAGCTCGCGGCAGACCTGAAGAAGAAGTACGACTCCGGTGCGAGCATCCGGGCGCTGGCCGAGGAAACGGGCCGCTCCTACGGATTCGTCCACCGGATGCTCAGCGAGTCGGGAGTCACGCTGCGGGGACGCGGCGGAGCGACTCGTGGCAAGAAGGCCGCTTCGGCCTGACAGCGGGCAGCGGTCAGGGGCCGGTCCATGTCGGCTCCGAGGGCTTACCGGAACATCGGGTGACCACCCGGGCCGGCCGTCAGGTCGTCCGGGTGGTTACTGTTCAGTTACTTGCCAGTAAGTACTGACAGCACCCGATCCGGAGGCACTCCATGACCTCGCTCGACTCTGTGCTCGACAAGGACGGCGTACGGCTCACCGTCGAAGATGCGGTTGCCACGGTGACGCTCACCAATCCGGCCAAGCGCAACGCTCAGTCTCCCGCTCTGTGGCGGGCGTTGGCAGAGGCCGGACGGGCACTCCCCGGCAGCGTGCGGGTCGTCGTGCTGCGTGGCGAGGGCAAGTCCTTCTCCGCAGGCCTCGACCGGCAGGCTTTCGCACCCGAAGGATTCGACGGCGAGCCGTCCTTTTCGGACATGGCGCGCGGCTCGGAGGCCGAGCTCGACGCGACCATCGCCGAGTACCAGGAGGCGTTCACCTGGTGGCGCCGCAATGACATCGTGTCGATCGCGGCCGTCCAGGGGCACGCGATCGGTGCAGGTTTCCAGCTCGCCCTCGCCTGCGATCTGCGGATCGTCGCCGAGGACGTGCAGTTCGCCATGCGTGAGACCAGCCTCGGTCTCGTTCCCGACCTCACGGGCACCCACCCCTTGGTGAACACGGTGGGATACGCCCGCGCGCTCGAGATCTGCGCCACGGGCCGCTTCGTACACGCCGAGGAGGCCGAGCGCACCGGTCTCGCCAACCTCGTTGTCGCCGCCGGCCAGCTCGACGCGGCAGCCCGCGATCTGGCCGCGGCGCTGCTCGCCGCTCCGCGCGACGCGGTCGTCGAGACCAAGGCCCTGCTGAGCGGCGCCGTCTCGCGTACGTACGAGGAGCAGCGCACCGCCGAGCGGGCCGCCCAGGGCCGCCGGCTGCGCGACCTCGCCGGCATCGCCGACTGAACAGCCGTAGCCCCGGCACACACCGCCCGCGCCGGACGGCGCGGGCGGTGTGTCAGTCGCGGTCCACGACGGCCGTGATCAGCACAGCGACCGTCGGACCGCCCTCCACGGCCCTGGCCACCGCCTCGCGCACCGCCCGCGCCACGTCGAGCGACCGATGGGTCCCGGCCGTCGCGAGTTCCACCCGGACATGACCCTCCGTGTGCTGCACCGCGCTGCCCAGCACCCGCGTCAGTGAGACGACGCCCGGCACCCCGGCCGCCGCGGTGCCTGCGGGCCCGTCAGGTTCCACCGCGCGGGTGTCGGGAGGCGGTTCCGCGGCTGGGCGGGGCTCCTCCTCCAGCAGCTCCGTCACCCGGAGGTCCACCCCGTCGACCACCAGGCCGAGCCGCTGGGCCGCCGCCGTCAGCAGAGCCTCACGCAAGGCGTCCGCGGTCGCAGTCAGGGGCCGCGCCGCCGTCGCGGAGCAACCGGCCTCGATCCGCAGAGGTCCGGGCGGCAGCGCGCTGGGAGGTCCGGGCACCACCGGGTCCGGGACGCCGTCCTCGTCCGACAGGGCGATCCTGAGCGTTCCCAGAACGGCCCCCGATCGAGCGGCGGCCTCCCGCAGCACCGCTGCCGCCGCTCTCTCCGCGATCCAGGAGCCGTCGGCGGGACCGCCCAGAGGGAGCAGTCTGCCCAGGGCGAGTCGTTGGCGTACGGCAGCGGTCCATCCGTCGGCCCCGTGCGTGCTGTCAGCCGTTGTCATTGCTCCACCCTGCCCCATCCACGGGGCGGAACGGGGCAAGCGCACTTACTGTGGGCCACGGAAGTTCACTCCCGCCCCGAAGGGAAGAGCGGCGATGACCGAGAGCCCACAGCGGAACCGGCCCGACAGCCCCACCAGCGTGCCCGGCGGGGACGACGGCAGACAGAGCCAGTTGAGCAAGCGCGGCGGGGGAGCCCCGGCGACCCGTGGCCGCACCACCATCGCCGACGGCGTGGTCGAGAAGATCGCCGGAATGGCGGCACGGGACGTCGTCGGTGTCCACGCGATGGGCAGTGGCATCTCCCGCACGTTCGGCGCCGTACGCGACCGGGTTCCCGGGGGCAGCAAGTCCGTGTCCCGCGGCGTCAAGGCGGAGGTCGGCGAATCGCAGGCCGCCCTCGATCTGGAGATCGTCGTCGACTACGGCGTGGCCATCAGTGAGGTGGCCCGCGACGTACGCGAGAACGTCATCGCGGCGGTCGAGCGCATGACCGGCCTGGAAGTCGTCGAGGTCAACATCGCCGTGAGCGACGTGAAACTGCCCGACGAGGAGGACGACGAGTCCGAGTCCGAGTCACGCGTCCAGTAGACCGCCCACGCCCGGCAGTTGAGGAGCACACGATGAGCATGGCTGTGGTCGGCCTGGTGGTCGGCATGGCGCTCGGTTTCGCCGGGTACTTCGGCGGGTTCGGGGCCTTTTTGCTGGTGGCCGCGCTGGGCGCGGTCGGCTTCATCGCCGGCCGCTTCCTGGACGGCGATCTGGAACCCGGCGACTTCTTCCGGAGTCGCGAGCGCGGCGGCCGGCGACGGTGACAGGGGTGACAGGCCGGGTCGACGCGGCCGGGCGTGGGCAGACCCGGATCGCCGACCGGGTCGTCGCGAAGATCGCCGCGCAGGCGGCGAAGGAGGCCGTCGACGAGCGGCCCGAGGACGCCGCCGCACCGCGCGCCACCGTCACCGTCCATCGCGACACCGCACGGGTGCGGGTCAGCCTCGACCTCGCCTACCCCTGTGACATCGGCCGTCAGTGCGGGGCGGTGCGTCGTCGGGTGGCCGAGCGGGTGAGAGCGCTGGCGGGGATGGAGGTGCCTGAAGTGGCGGTGCAGGTCGAACGGCTGCATCCGTCGGGAGCGGGCACCGCACCGGAGGGGAGCACCCGATGAGCGAACCCCACGGCCCGGAGAACGGTACGCAGCGCCTGCCCACCGTCGAGCCGGAGTCACCCGGCGGCGTGCTCGAGGTGGACCGGTCCGCGTCCGGTTCGACCTACGAGCCCGCCGCCGTGCCGGAACAGCCGGGCGGCAGGACGGGCCGGTTCTGGTCCGGGCGCAGAATCCCCGCGGCGCTGGTCGCCCTGATCGTCCTCGGCGGCGCCGGACTCCTGCTCTACGACATCGCGGCGGTGCGGGCCGACCGCCCGGCCATGCAGTGGCGGCGCTCCGTCGCCGACGACCTGGCGAGCCGTCACCTCGACGACGTATGGGTCCTCGCGGGATCCGCACTGGCGGCCGCGCTCGGCCTCTGGCTGCTTCTCCTGGCCCTCACCCCCGGGCTGCGCACCCTGCTCCCCATGAGCCGCCGGCACGTCGGTGTACGGGCCGGGCTCGACCGGAACGCCGCCGGCCTCGTCCTGCGCGACCGGGCCGTGAAGGTGGCCGGAGTGCAGTCCGTACGGGTGAAGATGAGCCGGCGCAAGGCGACCGTGCGGGCTGTCTCGCACTTCCGTGAACTCGACGACGTCAGGGCCGACCTGGACACCGCGCTGGGTACGGCCGTCAGCGAACTGAGCCTGGTGCGGCCGCCCGGCCTCTCCGTGCACGTGCGCCGCCCGGCGAAGAAGGGGTGACCCCGTGACCAAAACCGTCAACCGGGTCCTGCTCGGCCTGGCAGGGCTGATCCTCCTCGTCCTCGGAGGCGCCGTCCTCGCGACGGGGCTCGGCCTGTCCGTACCTTCCTGGTGGCCTTTCGGCGGCAGGAACGACGTGCTGCTCAGCACGGCCGACCGGACCAGGTGGCGGGACGAGGGCTGGTGGTGGCCCACCGTCATCGCGGTCCTCGCCGTCCTGGTGGTCCTCGCGCTGTGGTGGCTCCTCGCCCAGCTGCGCCGCGGGCGCCTCGCCGAGGTGCTGGTCGACAGCGGCGACGGCGAGGGCGCACTGCTGCGCGGCAGGGCCCTGGAGGGCGTGCTCGGTGACGAGGCGGGTTCCCTGGACGGGGTGTCCGACGCCAAGGTCACGCTGACCGGCCGACGCACCGCCCCGCGGGCCCGGCTCCGGCTGCTGATGGAACCGCACGCGGCCCCGAGCCTGGCGCTGCGTGGCCTCTCCGAGGGGGCGCTGGCTCACGCGCGGACCTCGGCCGGGCTGGACGAGCTGCCCGCCGAGGTCCGTCTGAAGGCGGTCAAGCACCGCGCGGGCCGGGTGAGCTGACGGCCCGCCGCAGGCGGGGCCGTCAGAACCCGTGCCTGGCGCCGCCGTCGACCGGCACCATGATGCCCGTCAGATAGGAGGCGGCCGGGGAGAGCAGGAAGGCCGCGGTCTTCCCGAATTCCGCCGGGGTGCCGTAGCGGCGCAGCGGGATGCGCGCCTCGTTGGCTGTGCGGGACGCCTCGGCGTCGCCGGACAGGGCGTCCAGTTCGCGCACCCGGTCCGTGTCGATCCGGGCAGGCAGCACCCCGACGACCCGGATGCCGCGCGGGCCCAGCTCGTCGGCGAGGGACTTGGCGAAGCCCGCGAGGCCGGGGCGCAGCCCGTTGGAGATCGTCAGGCCGGGGATCGGCTCGTGCACCGACCCCGACAGGACGAAGCCGATGACACCGCCCTCACCGAGTGCGTCCGCCGTCGTACGGGCCATACGGACGGCACCGAGGAAGACCGACTCGAAGGCCGACTGCCACTGATCGTCCGTGTTGTCGGCCAGGAAGCCCGGCGCGGGGCCGCCGACGCTGATGAGGATGCCGTCCAGCCGGCCGAAGTGTTCCTTCGCGGCGTCCACCAGGCGCCGGGCGGCCAGGGGGTCGGCGTTGTCCGCGGCGAGTCCGACCGCGTCGGGGCCCACTTCGGCGGCGGCGTCGGCGGCGCTCCTCGCATCACGGCCGGAGATGATCACCTTCGCGCCGTCGGCGGCGAGCGCGTGCGCGGTGGCGTTGCCCAGCCCGCGGGTCGCACCGGTGACGATGTAGACACGGTCCTTCAGTCCAAGATCCATGGCCCTATCCTGCCAAGTCCTCACCGGCGAGGTCGACCGCGCTGTTCACCAGGCCGATGTGGCTGAACGCCTGCGGGTAGTTACCGAGCTGGCGGCCGGCCACCGGGTCGTACTCCTCGGCCAGCAGCCCGACGTCGTTGCGCAGGTCCAGCAGCCGGTCGAACAGCACCTCCGCCTCGTCCCTCCGGCCCGTCCGCAGCAGGGCGTCGACCAGCCAGAACGAGCACGCGAGGAACGCCCCCTCGTCACCGGGGAGACCGTCCACCGACACGCCTTCGGTGCTGTAACGGCGGATCAGGCCGTCGTGGGCGAGCTCGTCGCGCACCGCGTCGACCGTCCCGATCACCCGGGGGTCGTCGGGCGGCAGGAAGCCGGCGCGCACGATGAGCAGCGTCGAGGCGTCCAGCTCCCGGGACCCGTAGTACTGGGTGAAGGTGTTACGCACGGGGTCGTAGCCCTTCTCGCAGACCTCCGCGTGCACGGCGTCCCGCATCACCCGCCACCGGTCGGCGTCGCCGGGCAGCTCCGGGCTCTCCTCCAGGGTGCGCACCGCACGGTCGGCCGCGACCCAGGCCATCACCTTGGAGTGCACGAAGTGGCGGCGCTGCCCGCGGACCTCCCACAAGCCCTCGTCCGGCTCGCGCCAGGTGGATTCCAGGAATCCGAGCAGACTGAGCTGCAGATTCCAGGCGTGCGGCTTGTCGTCGAGCCCGGCCTCGCGGGCCACCCTGAGCGAGTCGATGACCTCGCCGTACACGTCGAGCTGCCTCTGCCGCACCGCCGCGTTGCCCGTGCGGACCGGCAGCGAGTTCTCGTAGCCGCTCAGCCACGGCAGTTCCGTCTCAGGGAGCCTGCGCTCGCCGGCGAGCCCGTACATGATCTGGAGGTCCGCGGGGTCACCGGCCACAGCCCGCAGCAGCCAGTCCCGCCAGGCGGCCGCCTCCTCCACGTACCCGGCCGAGATCATGGCGCCCAGGGTGAGAGTGGAGTCCCGCAGCCAGCAGTAGCGGTAGTCCCAGTTCCGTACGCCCCCGATCTCCTCCGGCAGCGAGGTCGTGAGAGCCGCCACGATCCCGCCGGTGGGGGCGTAGGTGAGCGCCTTCAGGGTGATCAGGGAACGGAGTACCGCCTCCCGGTGCCTGCCTCGGTAGGTGCACCGGGCCGACCACTTCGCCCAGTCGGTGAGGGTGTGCTTCAGCGACTTGTGAGGGTCGATCAGCTTCGGGCGGGCGGAGTGCGAGGGGTGCCAGGTGACGACGAACGCCACGGACTCGCCCTCGGTGACCGTGAAGGAGGAGCACGTGCTGAACTGCTGGCCCCACGTCTTGACCGGCGGTTCGCTGCGCAGCCAGACGGAGTCGGGGCCCGCGACGGCCACCCGGTGACCGTGCGAGCGGCGCATCCACGGGACGACGGAGCCGAAGTCGAAGCGGAGCCGCAGGACGGAGCTCATGTCGACGCTGCCGCTGACGCCCTCGACGATCCGCATGACGTCGGGGGCCTTGTCGCGCTGCGGCATGAAGTCGATGACCTTGACGGTCCCCGTCCTGGTCTCCCAGAAGGTCTCCAGGACCAGGGAGTCGCCCACGTAGGCGCGCCGGGTGCAGGTGTCGGTGCTCTCCGTGCCTTGGGGGGCGATGCGCCAGTGGCCGTTCTCCTCGTCGCCGAGCAGGGCCGCGAAGCAGGCGCCCGAGTCGAAGCGGGGCAGGCACAGCCAGTCGACAGAACCGTTCCTGCCGACCAGGGCGGCCGTCTGGAGATCGCCGATGACGGCGTAGTCCTCGATACGTGGGGTCACGCTGTGGCGTCTTCCCGAACCTGGGCCCCGCTAAGCAGCGGAACCTGTGCGAAAGGACCGCCTTCAGGCGGTGGCCGGCTCCGGCTGCGCCGCGGTCTCGCCGCCCCTGGCGGCCTCTTCGCGGTCGCGCTTCTCACGGCGTACGAGAATGATCCAGCCGACAGGGACCCCTGCGGCGAAGAGCCACCACTGGACGGCGTACGCCATGTGCGGGCCGATGGAGCTGTCGTCGGGGGCGGCGATCGTCTCGGGGCTGCCGTCGGCGGGGTCGGGGCCGGTCAGCTCGAGGTACCCGCCCAGCACCGGGCGGTCGAGCAGGTGCGACTGCTGGGTGCTGTTGATCAGCATCACCTGGCGGTCCGGCAGCCCCTCGAGGTCCTTGATACCGCTGGCGCTGGTCGTCTCGTCCGCCTTGAGCCGGCCCGTGACGGTGATCTCGCCGCTCGGCGGGGCGGGGACCTCGGGGAAGGCCTTCTGGTCGTCCGCGGCCGGAACCCAGCCGCGGTTGACCAGGACGGTGCCGCCGCCCTTGAGGTTCAGTGGAGTCAGCACCAGTACGCCGATGCGCTCGTCCCGCGAGGTGCGGCGGCGCACGACCACCTCGTGTTCGGTGTCGAACGTCCCGGTGGCCGTCACGGCACGCCAGTAGTCGGAGCGGGGAATCGTGTGGCCGGGAGAGGTGAGGCGGGTGACGGGGGCGGGGTCCGCCTCGAGGTTCCGTGTGATCAGCGCATTCTGCTCGACCCGGTGTTCATGCCGGTGGAACTGCCAGAAACCCAGCTCCACCATCGTGGGAATCATGGCGAGGACGAGGAGGGTGAGAATCACCCACTGCCGGGTCAACAGGAAGCGGTACACCCCATGACCGTACAACTGAGGTCATGGGGTGCGGCACGGAGGGTCCCCGTGCGTACGGGAGGCCCCGTCATACTTTGTCCACGATGCCCGCCCTTCCCTCGGCGCGGGCGCAGTGGCCGCCGCAGTACCAGTGGCCGTCGACCTCGACGCCCTGGCCGATGACCTGGACCCGGCAGTGCTCACAGATGGGCGCCATGCGGTGAATGGCGCAGGAGAAGCAGTCGAAGACATGAATCGCGCCCTGCGCGTGCACCTCGAAGGACATCCCGTAGTCGTTTCCGCAAACCTCACAACGTGCCATGCGCCACAGGGTGGGACGCCGGGCGGCGGCGGGCGAGCCGGCGCGGGGCGAGTCGCCCCCGGTTCACTCCGATGACGGTGACGGCTTCGGTACGGCGACCGCCCTGGCCGGCGCCACATCCCTCAGCAGATGGGTGAAGGCGCTCTCCTCCAGGACCGGGGTGCCGAACGACTTCGCCTTCACCGTCTTGGACGTGGCCGAGTCCGGGTCATTGGTGACGAGCAGGCTCGTCAGCCGCGACACGCTGGTCGCCACATGCAGACCGGCCTCGACGGCTCGGTCCTCCAGGAGCTCCCGGTCGATCGAGGTGTCTCCGGAGAAGGCCACACGCATGCCCTGCATGAGCGGTTTGTCCGACTCGTAGCGTCCGGGATTCGGATACGGGCACGCGGGGCGCTTGCGGGAGGGCCGCCAACTGCCCTGCCCCTGCGACGGCCGGTAGCCCGCACGCGGGGCGACCGGGGAGTCGGACCACTCCGTCAGCGGCAGGCACTCCAGCAGCGGCAGCCGCACCCCGTCCCTGGCCGCCGCGTGCAGACTCGGCCGGAACGCCTCGGCCAGCACCCGGGCGTCGTCGAGCGCGTGGTGCGCGCGCTGCTGCACCACGCCGAAGTGCGCGGCCAGCGACGCCAGCTTGTGGTTGGGCAGGGGGAGCCGGAGCTCCTTGGCGAGCGCGATGGTGCACAGCCGCTGCTCGACGGGCACGGTGACCGCCGCACGCGCGTACTCCCGGGCGATCATCGACCAGTCGAACGCGGCGTTGTGGGCGACGAGCACCCGCCCGGCGAGCCGTTCGGACAACTGCGCCGCGACCTCCGGGAAGAGCGGCGCGCCCTCCAGGACATCGCTGGTCAGTCCGTGGATCCAGACGGGACCGGGATCCCGCTCGGGGTTCACCAGCGTGTACCAGTGGTCCTCGACGTCACCTCTCGCGTCCAGTCTGTACACGGCAGCGGAGATTATCCGGTCGTCGCGGGCGAGTCCGGTGGTCTCCACGTCGACGACCGCGTACCCCTGGGGATACGCGGCCGGCCACGGCGCTGCGGTCTGACGGTCGTCGAGCATGGTCACAGAGAATACGGGCCGGTACCGACAGCCACCTATCCGGGAGTCCGCGGCCGTGAACGCGACGACATCGTCCAGCAGTTGACCGCGACGCCGGAAACGCGGATCGCGGACGTCCCCGGGAAGGGCGCGGTGGGACGCTCCCCGGGTGACCGGGACAGAGGCGCAGGCTCACGACGAACCCCACCGGGGCGGGCTCGGCACCCGGCTCAACTGGCTGCGGGCCGCGGTGCTCGGTGCCAGCGACGGTGTGGTCTCCACCGCCGGTCTGGGGCGGCCGGCGAATACGTGTCGGTGTCCACCCAGGTGGCTCCGAGAAGGCCGCTCTGGCGACGGAGAAGCGGGAGCTCGAGGAGGCACCGGCGGCAGAGCTCGCCGAGCTGACCGGACTGCTGGAGGAGCAGGGGCTGAGCAGCCGGCTCGCCCGGGAGGCAGCCGTCCAGCTCACGCAGCGCGACGCGCTGCGCGCGCACGCCGAGGTCGAGCTGGGCTCGACCCGGACGAGCTGACCGATCCGTGGCATGCGGCGGGGGCGAGTTTCCTGGCCTTCACCGTGGGCGCGCTCCCGGTGATCGTGCTTTCGCCGTTTCTCGGCGCGGCTGCCCGTCCCCGTGGGTGCCGGTGCTCGCCGCGCTGGTCCTCACGGGGTGGTGGAGCGCGCGGCTGGGCGAGGCACCGGTGGGGCGGGCGGTGCTGAGGAACGTGGCCGGGGGAGCGGTGGCCATGGCGGTGACCTACGGGGCGGGGGTGCTGCTGGGGGCGGCGGGGGCGGCGGGGGCGTGAGGGCGGGCCCTACGTGTCCGGCAGAAGGCGCTCGGGCGGGAAGAGTTCGGTGCCGGTGGTCCTCGTCCCGAAGCCGATGTGGACGGTGAGGTTCTCAAGACCGGCCAGAGGAGCGAGATCCAGGGGATCATCAGCGGGCGTCCCGTACAGGTACACGTGTGTCAGGGCCGGCAGCTCCCGCAGAGGCTCCAGACGGGTCCGGAAGAGGCAGCGGTCGGGTTCGTGGCGAGCCGTCCCAGGTCGGGGCGGGTCGTCACCGTGCGCCGCAGCGCATCCTCGTAGACGTCGAGCTGCTCGCGCTGAATCCCGGACTGGCCGCAACCGGCCTGCGTACGACTTCTGGAACATGCTGACCTGCCTGGCCGCCGCTGTACCTGCTCCTTCGGGGCGCTCAGCGGGCCGTACCGGAACCGACGCGGGGTGAGGGCACCCACGGGGTGATCCAGGCGGACGCCCCCGAGCAGTCGACGCCCACGGCGCTTGGAGGTCCTCATCGAGCGGTAGCCGTAGCCGCAGCGCCGTACCTCGTACGAGAGGGGCCGGGGACAGCTGTGCCCGGCCCCTCTCCCACGCATTACCTGCGGACCGCGTCCAGCGCGTCCACGACACCGGCTCCGTAGAAGCCGTTGTACTGCTTACCGCCCTCGCAGACGGCGTCGACGGTGCCGTCACCGTCGATGTCGTACGGCGCGCCGCACGCGGTGGCGTCGGCCTGATGCGTCAGCAGTGACTTCACCCCGGCCGCCGAGGCGCGCGGGTGGGTCGACTTGATCAGGGCCGCTACACCCGCGACGTGCGGGGATGCCATCGACGTGCCGGCCTTGTAGCCGAATCCGCCGCCGGGCAGCGTGGACAGGATCAGACCGTTGTCGGCCGGCGCCTCGGGCGCCTGGTAGCGCGTCGAGTCACCGCCCGGGGCGGCGACGTCGACGACCCCGAGACCGTAGTTCGAGTACGAGGACTTGAGGGTCTTCGCGCCGGTCGCGGAGACCGTCACGACACCCGGCAGCATGGTCGGGATGTCGGGGCAGGCGCTCGGGTCGACCGTGCGCGTGACCGGCGTCGTGTCGTTGGGGCTCGTCGAGTCCTCGATGGCGTCGAGGGCCAGGTCGTGGTCGGAGTTGCCGGCCGCGGCGACGTTGACGACGCCCTTGCCCTCCGCGTAACGGGTGGCGCGGGTGACCGACTCGACCAGGGCGCCCTGGTCCGGGTCGTTCTTGCAGTTGAACAGCCACGGGTCGGTGTAATAACTGTTGTTGGTCACGTCGACGCCGTGCTCTGCGGCCCAGACGAAGCCGCAGACGACGGCCTCGGTGTAGAAGAATCCGGCCGGCGTGGACACCTTGATGCCGGAGACCTTCACACCGGGTGCGACGCCGGTGATGCCGGTGCCGTTCTTCGCCGCGGCTATGGTGCCGGCGACGTGTGTGCCGTGGTCGCTCTCACCGGCCGCGGGCCGCCAGGCGCCGTCCGTGGTGTCCGGGGCGCCGGACACACAGTTCACCGAGGCCTCGCGGTCGAAGTTCGCAGCGAGGTCCGGGTGCGTGTCGTCCACACCCGTGTCGATGACGGCGACCGTGACCTTGCTGCTGCCGAGCGACTTCTCGTGCGCCTTGTCCGCCTTGATGGCGGGCAGGTCCCACTGCAGGGGCTCCAGCGGGTCCTGGCCCGCCACCGCGTCCTCGGAAGCCGCCCGCGCCTGCGCGGCGGTCAGGGGCTGCTCGACCCCGATGTCCTTCGTCGCCTGCGGAACGATCGGGTTGGTGCGTGTGGCGCCGGCCGACTGGACGCCCTTGGCCTTGCGGATCGTCGCGCCGAAGTCCGGGTTCTGCGAGTGGACGACGATGACGCCGATCTTGTCGTACGACGTCACGACGGTTCCGCCGGCCGCGGATATCGCCTTCCGTACCTGCTTGACGGTGCCGTGACCCGCCCGCGTGTTCACGACGTACGACAGCTGGGGGCCGTCCGTGCGAACCGCCGCCGGCTCGTCCGCGGGTGCCGCGGCCGCGGTCCCGGTCGGGAGGAAGCCGAGCGAGGCCGTGAGCGCGAGTCCGACGGGCAGCGTGAGCACGCGAGTCCGTCTGGATGCCAGATGAGCCATGGGTTCTCCACATCATCCGTGCCGGTGGAGCCGGACACAGGCGTGTCCGGTCCGGTACATGACCAGTGAAGTTATCGCTGATCTTCCCGTCGCACCAACGGATACGAGCAAGTGAGTTCGAGGTGTGACCTCCCGGAGCCGCGTCCACATGACTCGGCCGGAGAAGACCGAACCTGCGGTGAACCGCCTCGTCACGCTCTCCGTGCCGTTGCACAGGGAGTCGTGCATGTACCCCCCCCCGCAACCCGACAGCGCAGAGGACTCCCCGTGAAATCCACCGTTCCCACTACCGCACCCGCGTCGCGAGGAGAATCCGTGGCCACCGAAGCACCGCCGCCCCAGAGCCCTGAGGACGGCAGTCCCGTCCAGCCCACGACCGAGGCGTTCCTCGAGGCGCAGAACAGCGCGGAGTTCGCCGAACTGCGCCGCTCCCACCGCTCCTTCGCCTTTCCGCTGACCGTCGGCTTCATCGCCTGGTACCTGCTGTACGTGCTGCTGTCCAGCTACGCCGACGACTTCATGAGCAAGATCGTCTTCGCGAACTTCAACGTCGCCTTCGTGTTCGGCCTCGCGCAGTTCGCCACCACGTTCCTCATCGCCTGGTTCTACTCGCGCCACGCCACGAACAGGCTCGACCCGCAGGCGGCGGCCATCAAGTCCCGTCTGGAGGCCGACGCATGAGCGCCGGGTACGCATCGCACACCGTGATCCAGTTCGCCGCGTCGTCGTCGACGACCGAGCACCGGCCGCTGATCATCAGCCTTTTCGCGGTCTTCGTCGCGGCGACCCTGGGCATCACCGTCTGGGCCGGCCGGCAGACCAAGAGCGCGTCGGACTTCTACGCGGGCGGGCGGCAGTTCACCGCCTTCCAGAACGGCCTCGCCGTCTCCGGCGACTACATGTCGGCGGCGTCCTTCCTCGGTATCGCCGGTGCCATCGCCCTCTTCGGCTACGACGGCTTCCTCTACTCCATCGGCTTCCTCGTCGCCTGGCTCGTCGCCCTGCTGCTCGTCGCCGAACCGCTGCGCAACTCGGGCCGGTACACCATGGGCGACGTCCTCGCCTACCGGATGCGGCAGCGGCCCGTACGCACCGCCGCGGGTGTCTCCACCATCGTCGTGTCGATCTTCTACCTGCTGGCCCAGATGGCGGGCGCGGGCGTCCTCGTCTCGCTGCTGCTCGGCATCACCAGCGACGCGGGCAAGATCCTCATCGTGGCGCTGGTCGGCGTCCTGATGATCGTCTACGTCACCATCGGCGGCATGAAGGGCACCACCTGGGTGCAGATGGTCAAGGCCGTGCTGCTCATCGCGGGCGCGCTGCTGATGACTCTCATGGTGCTCTGGAAGTTCGACTTCAACGTCTCCGACCTGCTGGGCACCGCGGCCGAGAAGAGCGGCCACGGCGCCGCGTTCCTGGAGCCGGGCCTCAAGTACGGCGTCACCGACATCTCGAAGCTGGACTTCATCTCCCTCGGCATCGCGCTCGTCCTGGGCACAGCGGGCCTGCCGCACATCCTGATCCGCTTCTACACCGTGCCGACCGCCAAGGCCGCACGTAAGTCGGTCAACTGGGCCATCGGCATCATCGGCGCCTTCTACCTGATGACGATCGCCCTCGGTTTCGGCGCCGCGGCCCTGATCGGCCCGGAGGAGATCAAGGCGAAGAACCCGGCAGGCAACGCGGCGGCACCGCAGCTGGCCGAATACCTCGGCGGCGTGGGCACCACGGGCGGCGCCATCATGCTCGCCGTCATCTCGGCCGTCGCCTTCGCCACGATCCTCGCCGTCGTAGCGGGCCTCACCCTCGCCTCCTCGTCCTCCTTCGCCCACGACATCTACGCCAACGTCATCCGCAAGGGGAAGGCCACGGAGAAGGAGGAGATGCGCGCCGCGAAGTGGGCCACCGTAGCCATCGGTGTCGTCTCCATCGCACTCGGCGCGATGGCGCGCGACCTGAACGTCGCGGGACTCGTGGCCCTGGCCTTCGCCGTCGCCGCGTCGGCCAACCTGCCGACCATCCTCTACAGCCTTTTCTGGAAGCGCTTCACCACCCAGGGCGCACTCTGGTCCATCTACGGCGGTCTCGCCACGTCCGTCTTCCTGGTGCTGTTCTCCCCGGTCGTCTCCGGGAAGGCCAGCTCGATGTTCCCGGATGTGGACTTCGCCTGGTTCCCCCTGGAGAACCCCGGCCTCATCTCCATCCCGTTGGGCTTCCTGCTCGGCTGGGTCGGCTCGGTCCTCTCCAAGGAGGTGCCGGACAAGGGCAAGTACGCCGAACTCGAGGTCAAGTCCCTCACCGGCACCGGAGCCCACTGACCCGCCTGCCGCACCTTGACGGGGACCCGTCGTAGAGACCTACGACGGGTCCCCGTGGCATCTCGTGACAACCGAGCCCCCTCGATGTCACAGGTCTCGCGTACTCTCGGAGACGTCAGACCGCAAACGCGGACATCACCGGGGAGGAGGGGGCCCACAGTGCTCATCGACACCTACGGCCGGGTCGCCACCGACCTGCGTGTTTCCCTGACCGACAAGTGCAATCTCCGCTGCACCTACTGCATGCCCGAAGAGGGCCTGCAGTGGCTCTCCAAAACCGAGCTGCTCAGCGACGACGAGATCGTCCGGCTCGTCCGTATCGCCGTCACCGGTCTCGGTATCAGAGAAGTCCGCTTCACCGGCGGCGAGCCGCTGCTGCGGCCCGGCCTCGTCTCCGTCGTCGAGCGGTGCGCCGCCCTGGAGCCCCGCCCCAGGATGTCGCTCACGACCAACGGCATCGGGCTCAAGCGCACCGCCGCCGCCCTGAAGGCCGCGGGCCTGGACCGGGTCAACGTATCCCTTGACACCCTGCGTCCCGACGTCTTCAAGACGCTCACCCGCCGCGACCGGCACAAGGACGTCCTGGAAGGACTCCAGGCCGCCCGCGAAGCGGGACTCACCCCCGTCAAGGTCAACTCCGTCCTCATGCCCGGACTCAACGAGGACGAGGCCCCGGACCTGCTCGCCTGGGCCGTGGAGAACGCCTACGAACTCCGCTTCATCGAACAGATGCCGCTCGACGCACAACACGGCTGGAAGCGCGACGGCATGATCACGGCAGGGGACATCCTCGCCTCCCTGCGCACCCGTTTCACCCTCACCGCGGAAGGGGACGAGGAGCGCGGATCGGCCCCCGCGGAGCGCTGGACCGTCGACGGCGGCCCGCACCGCGTCGGCGTCATCGCCTCAGTGACCAGGCCCTTCTGCGGAGCCTGCGACCGCACCCGGCTCACCGCCGACGGACAGGTCCGCACCTGTCTCTTCGCCCGTGAGGAGACGGACCTGCGCGGCGCCCTGCGCTCCGGTGCGCCGGACGAGGAGATCGCCAGGATCTGGAAGCTCGCGATGTGGGGAAAGAAGGCGGGCTCCGGCCTCGACGACCCCACCTTCCTGCAGCCCGACCGTCCGATGTCAGCGATCGGCGGCTGAGGAATCCCACTCCTCAAGCGTCACGACATCCTTGAGGAAACCGCGCACACCGAGGAACGAGGAGAGATGCTCCCGGTGCTCGTCGCAGGCCAGCCAGGTCTTGCGACGCTCCGGGGTGTGCAGCTTAGGGTTGTTCCAGGCGAGCACCCATACGGCGTCGGCACGGCAGCCCTTGGCGGAACAGACCGGTGCGCCGGTGGCGCTCTCGGCTGAGGTATCGGGGAAGTTCACGGCTTCAACCCTAACGGCCTCACCCGTAAGCGCTCCCGCCCGAGACCTCTGCGACGCATCCCCGCCGGAGAATGGCGACGCCGGGCAGCCACGGGGGGAGCTGCCCGGCGTCGGTCCGTCGCTCCGACGGGGGACGCGGAGCGCTCACGAAGTATGCCACGGAGGCCTGGGCCCGGTGCACCGGAACGTCATGATTGATCCGAGCTCATCTCGGGCTGTGCGGAGCGCCGGCGCTCAATCCCTGGAGCGCGGCTCGTCCGCGCGGCCGGCAGCGCCGGGCTCCGGCGCGGGCTCCGCCGGACCGGCCGCGGGGGGCGCGCCGAGAGCAGTGGGCCGCATCGGTGCGGGCACGAACGTCGAAGGCAGCGAAGGGGTGTTCTCCCGGCCGGCGTTGGCGATGACCACCGCGACATAGGGAAGCAGAACGCCCAACGCGAGCGCCACCACGGCCACATGTCTCTCAATATTCCACAGAGTCGCGGCCAGCACCACGGCGACGGTGCGCACGGACATCGAGATGATGTAGCGCCGCTGCCTGCCGCGCACGTCGTCGGCAAGGCCCTGCCGGGCGCCCGTGATCCGGAAGACCTCCGTGCCGCTCTGCTTCCGCATAGTGATTCCACCACCAGATCTCTGTGCCGGACTTTCCGGACGGCGCGGCTCCTACGGTACGCCCGGCGTTCGCCGCATTCGAGGCCGGGGCGAGCCCCATGGCGCGAGTCCGGACCGCGGTCCCACGTACGGCCGTGTCCGGCATGCGCCGTACGTCCGGCAGAACGAAACTGGGCGAACGTGCGCAGACCGCGCCGCACGAGGAGGCGACATGAGCTGGTTGTGGGCAATCATCGTAGGTCTGGTCCTGGGCCTGCTCGCCCGGGCGATCCTTCCGGGGAAACAGAGCATCCCCCTCTGGCTGACGGTGGTGTTCGGCATCCTGGGCAGCATCCTCGGTAACGCCGTAGCGACCTGGATCGGTGTCAACGACACCAAGGGGATCGACTGGATCCGCCACGTGCTGCAGCTGATCGGTGCCGTGGTCGTCGTCGGGATCGGAGACATGCTCTGGCAGTCCATCCGGGGCAATCGCGGCAAGAGCCAGAGAGCCTGAACCCGGTGTGGCACCCCGGTGTGACGCCCAGCCCAGGTGCGACACCTGCGTGCGACACAGCAACGCGGCCGGCCACGCGTCATGCGTGACCGGCCGCGTTGCTGAGTTCCCCGGCGTCAGCCGGCCGTGACCTCGACGGCGGCCAGGTTCTTCTTGCCCCGGCGCAGGACCAGCCAGCGCCCGTGCAGCAGCTCCTCGTGGGCCGGAGCGCTCTCGCCGTCCGCGACCTTCGCGTTGTTCACGTAGGCCCCGCCCTCCTTGACCGTGCGGCGGGCGGCGGACTTGCTGGCCGACAGCCCGACCTCGACCAGGAGATCCACCACCGGGCCCAGCTCGGTGACCTGGGCGTGCGGCACCTCGGACAGGGCGGCGCTCAGCGTCGCCTCGTCCAGCTCGCCGAGCTCACCCTGGCCGAACAGCGCCTTCGACGCCGCGATGACCGCAGCGCACTGCGCGCCGCCGTGCACCAGCGTCGTCAGTTCCTCGGCCAGCGACCGCTGCGCCGAACGCGCCTGCGGACGCTCCTCGGTGAGCTTCTCCAGTTCCTCGAGCTCCTCGCGGCTCTTGAAGCTGAGGATACGCATGTACGTCGAGACATCCCGGTCGTCCACATTCAGCCAGAACTGGTAGAACGCGTACGGTGTGGTCATCTCCGGGTCGAGCCAGACGGCTCCGCTCTCGGACTTGCCGAACTTGGTGCCGTCGGCCTTCACCATCAGCGGTGTCGCCAGCGCGTGCACGGCGGCGCCCGGCTCCAGGCGGTGGATCAGGTCGATCCCCGCCGTGAGATTGCCCCACTGGTCGCTGCCGCCCTGCTGGAGGGTGCAGCCGTAGCGCCGGTAGAGCTCCAGGTAGTCCATGCCCTGGAGGAGCTGGTAACTGAACTCGGTGTAGCTGATGCCTTCCTGGGACTCCAGCCGACGGGCCACCGAGTCCTTGGTGAGCATCTTGTTGACCCGGAAGTGCTTGCCGATGTCCCGGAGGAACTCGATCGCGGACAGGCCCGCTGTCCAGTCCAGGTTGTTCACCATCGTGGCGGCGTTCGGGCCCTCGAAGGTGAGGAAGGGCTCGATCTGCCCGCGCAGGCGCTGGACCCACGCGGCGATGGTCTCCGGGGCGTTCAGCGTGCGCTCCGCAGTCGGCCGCGGGTCACCGATCTGGCCGGTCGCCCCGCCGACCAGAGCGAGCGGCTTCAGCCCGGCGAGCTGGAGCCGGCGCATGGTGAGCACCTGCACCAGATGGCCGACGTGCAGACTCGCCGCGGTCGGGTCGAAGCCGCAATAGAAGGTGACCGGGCCGTCCGCGAGAGCCTTACGCAATGCGTCCTCGTCGGTGGACTGGGCGAACAGCCCGCGCCACTTCAGCTCGTCGACGATGTCCGTCACGGTCGTTTCTCTCCTTGAGGGGTTCGATTAATCGTCCGGTCAGTCTATGGGGGTCATACGCCCCGGCTGACCGAACTCATGTGGAAGTCCGGGATGCGCAGCGGGGGCATCGCGGCCCGGGTGAAGTAGTCACCCCACTCGCGCGGCAGCGTCTTCTCCGTACGGCCCGCTTCCGACGCCCGGGACAGCAGCCCGACCGGCGACTCGTTGAACCGGAAGTTGTTCACCTCGCCGAGGACCTCGCCGTCCTCCACCAGATAGACCCCGTCCCGGGTCAGACCCGTCAGCAGCAGGGTGGCCGGGTCCACCTCCCGGATGTACCAGAGACAGGTCAGCAGCAGGGCCCGCCCGGTCGTCGCGGCCACCATCTCCTCCAGGGACCGCTCACCGCCTCCGTCCAGGACGAGGTTGTCCATCGAGGGTGCCACCGGCAGGCCCGTCAGCCCGGCGGAGTGCCGGGTCGTGGTCAGTCGCTCCAGCCGGCCGTCCTTGATCCAGTCCGTCCGGGGCAGCGGCAGCCCGTTGTCGAAGACCGAGGAACCGTCCCCCGAGGCGTGCGCGATCACGAAGGGAGCGGCCTCCAGCCCCGGAGCGTGGGGATCGCTGCGCAGAGTCAGCGGCAGTTCCGAGAGAGTCTCGCCGATCCGCGTACCGCCACCCGGCCGGGAGAAGACCGTCCGGCCCTCCGCCGCGTCCCGGGCGCCCGCCGACCAGTACTGGTAGATCAGCAGGTCGGCCACCGCGGTCGGCGGCAGCAGCGTCTCGTAGCGCCCGGCCGGCAGCTCGATCCTGCGCTCCGCCCAGCCGAGACGCTGCGCCAGCTCGGCGTCCAGGGCCGCCGGGTCGACGTCCTTGAAGTCCCGGGTGGCCCTGCCCGCCCAGGCGGAACGGGTCCGGTCGGGGGACTTGGCGTTCAGCTCCAGCGTTCCGTTCGGCTGGTCGTGGCGCAGCCGCAGCCCCGTCGACGTGCCCAGATACGTCGAGTTCAGCTGGTGGTGGGCGAAGCCGTAGAGCTCACGGCCGCCCGAGCGGGCCCGCGCGAAGGCGTCGCCCAGCGCCGGTGCGAAGCCGGCGAAGACATCGGAGCCGGTCTCGGCCGGCGGCTCCGTGAAGTCGGCGGACACCGGGACCCCGGAGACGAGCGGCTGCGCGTCCTCGGCCGGCCCGGCACCGCGCGCTGCGGCCTCGGCGGCCCGCACCAGCGGTTCCAGGTCGTCGGCGGTGACGGCCGAGCGGGACACCACACCGGACGCCGTTCCCTCTGCACCGTCCACGGTCGCGATCACGGTCAGGGTCCGCCCCCGAGTCACCCCGTTCGTGGTGAGCGCGTTGCCGGCCCAGCGCAGATTGGCGGAGGAGCTCTCGTCCGCGATGACCACGCAGCCGTCCGCGGTGGACAGCTCGAGCGCCCGCTCGACGATCTCGTACGGCTTGCTGTTTCGCCTGCTCATCGACTGTCTCCAGGGGTGTGGACATGAGGATTACCGTGGCCGGGCCGTCGTGCTGCCGCAACAGGTCGACAGTTCTGGGGTGCGCCGTGTCGATGATGGCAAGGCTGCAGATGAGGGGAGCAGCTTATCCGCCGAAGACCCGGCGGTCTCGCTCTTTTGTTCGGGTGGATTCGACATCGCATGTCGCATTCATGTTCTCTGTCGAGTGGGGGCCGAGTTGGGTATTTGTTGTCGGGGCGCAAGGACTCGGGGGCGCGACTCGACCCCGCGGCGGGACGGAGGGCCTTCGCGGATGTCTGGGGCGAGTGGGTCGAGGCCGGGGCTCTTGAAGAGTCGGCAAGGCGGAACCATCAGAGCGTCTATGACAACCACTTCGCGCGGACATTCGGATCCATCGAGATGGCCGGCAACACCTGCGGATATCGAACGGTGGGAGGTGGAGCAGCAGAGACGTGGCTATGCGGAGAACGGCGTCCGCGGTCGCAAGAATGTGCTCTCGTCTGTATGGCACTACGCGGTAACGGCCGAGATCATTGGTCGGAACCCTTGCCGCAAGGTGAATCCTCACCGGCGCGCCGGGAGGCCACTGACCCCGATCGCCGACGCCGACATCCCCGCCATGGGGGAGGTGATGGGGATCATCGCAGAGGCCCCGAAGCTGATCCGCGCCGTTCTCTGGGCGATGGCTGGATGCGGGATGCGCCCGGGTGAGGTCCTGGCGGTGTCGGATGCCTCGATGGCTTGGGACAGCGGCATCATCGCGGTGGACCACCAGGTGTCGGCGTACGAGTGCCAGGAGATCTCCGGATCTTGCCGCGGTGTGAAGCGTGGCACCAGGAGCCGCGCTTCGGGCGAGGTGCGAAGGGCCCCTGTCCCTCACTCGATCCGCCAGGTCTTCAACGACCATGTCGACGCGTACGGGGTGTGGGGGGACGGGGGACGGTTCTTCGAATCTCCGCATCTGAATGATCGGCACCCGTCGTACGACTGGTTCCTGGCCCAGTTCAAGGATGCCGCCACGGCTGCGGGGACCTCGCAGTACACCCCCAAGAGTTTCCGGCACTTCTTCGTCTCCCAGGCGATTCACTCCGGTATCCCACTTTTCGAAATTGCCGCGTGGGTCGGACACGGGACCACTCGCACGACTGGACTGATCTATGGACATCTGGTGCGAAGGCCGATGCACCAGGGGGCGCTCGTCATGCACAACCGCCTCGGGCTGGCTCTCGCGTCTCTGCGGGGGAGCGTCCCGTTGCCGATGCCGGGGGCGCCCGTCGATGACGCCAACGCCGATGTGTGGGGTGACGCCGTGCAGATGCGCATCGCGCCGCCGGTCAGGAGCGCCCGGACTCGTCCGAGGTGTTGAGGATGTTCACGCCCCGGAACACTGCTGTCGGGCATCCGTGAGAGACGGCTGCAACCTGGCCGGGCTGAGCCTTCCCACAGTTGAACGCTCCGCCGAGGACGTACGTCTGAGGTCCGCCGACTGCCGTCATCGACCCCCAGAAATCCGGGGTCGTCCCCTGGTAGGCAACATCCCGGATCTGGCCGGCGAGACGGCCGTCCTGGATCGCATACGCCCGTTGCTGAGTGAACTGGAAGTTGTACCTCTGCATGTCGATCGACCAGGACCGGTCACCTACCACGTAGATCCCGCGCTCCACCCCGCCGATAAGGTCCTCCGTGGAGAGCCCGCCCGGATCCGGCTGCAGCGACACGTTCGCCATGCGCTGCACCGGGACGTGTTCCGGCGAGTCGGCGTACGCGCAGCCGTTGGACCGGCCCAGGCCCGTCAGTTTCGCGATCCGCCGGTCCGTCTGGTAGCCCACCAGCGTCCCGTCCTTGACCAGGTCCCAGGACTGCGCCGCGACACCCTCGTCGTCGTATCCGATGGTCGCCAGCCCGTGTTCGGCGGTTCGGTCACCGGTCACGTTCATCACGGGGGAGCCGTACGTCAGCTTTCCCAGTTGGTCGAACGTGGCGAACGAGGTCCCCGCGTACGCCGCCTCGTAGCCCAGCGCCCGGTCCAGCTCGGTCGCGTGGCCGATCGACTCGTGGATGGTCAGCCACAGATTGGAGGGGTCGACGACCAGGTCGTACGTCCCCGCCTCGACGCTCGGCGCCCGCATCTTCTCGGCCAGCAGCTCCGGGATGCGCTCGAGTTCGGCGTCCCAGTCCCAGCCGGTGCCCGTGAGGTACTCCCAGCCCCGGCCCACCGGCGGAGCGATCGTCCGCATCGAGTCGAACTCACCGGTCGCGGAGTCCACGGCCACGGCGGTCAGCTGCGGATGCACCCGCACCCGCTGCTGGGTGGTGACGGTGCCGGCGGTGTCGGCGTAGAACTTGTTCTCGTGAACGGTCGTCAGAGAGGCGTCCACGTGTTCGACCCCGTCGGCCGCCAGCAGCCGGGTACTCCACTCGGCGAGCAGCCCCGCCTTCTCCGCGTCCGGTACGTCGAAGGGGTCGACCTCGTACGCCGACACCCAGGTCCGCTCGCCGTGCACCGGCTCGTCCGCCAGTTCGACGCGCTCGTCGGAACCGGCCGCCGCGATCACCTTCGCGGACAGCTTGGCCATGGCGACGGCTTGCGAGGCCACCTTCGCCGCCGCGTCCATCGTCAGGTCCACCCCGGACGCGAACCCCCAGGCCCCGCCGTGCACCACCCGGACCGCGTATCCGGTGTCGGTGGTGTCCGACGTCCCGGAGGGCCGAGCGTCCCGCAGCCGCCAGGAGGCGCCGCGCACCCGCTCGAACCGGAAGTCCGCGTGTACGGCGCCGAGCGCACGGGCGCGGGCGAGCGCCGCGTCGGCGAGGGCACGCAGCGGCAGGGCCAGGAACGATCGATCTACCTCATGGGCCACGAACGGCTCCCCTTCTCTTTGTGTACCTCGGAGTGAACCACGCAATGGAACGGCTTTGGTCGGCTACACGTTTCCCGGGCCGGCCGTCGGCGAGCAGGTTCGCCGCCCGCTGTCAGACAGTCGTCATTGATCGAACACCCTGGCAATTGCCGTATTGACGTGCGATTTCGCCGGTTGTCGGTCTCTGGGGGTAGTCTCTCGGTCACGCCGAGTTGACGTCCAACTGTGTTGCCGGCGCCGAGGGTTGGGGAGACGGTGCATGGTCGGGCGCGAGTTGTCACCGGCGGACCACCAGGACAAAGAGATGCGCGTAGTCCTCAAGCGGCTCGTTGCTGACGGCTGGGCACTGCACAAGGAAGGGCACTGGGGGCGGCTGTACTGCCCCTGTGCCGGAGGCGGCTGCCTCACCGTTCCGGTCCCGGGGACGCCGGCGAACCCGGGGCGCACGGCGCGCAACCTCGCGCGGCGCGCGAAACTCTGCCCGCTCCCCGAAGATGACCCGCGCCGTGCCCCTTGAGGAGCGTTGTCGTTTGACAACGTATGGGTACTGGGTAAGTCTGCCCTCGCAGGGGTGGCGAACCCTGGCGCGGAGGCATGTGACAGCACGGCCAAGGGGGTCAAGGGCGAGATGGAGTACGAGTTCCTGTTTGTCGTGGACGGCATCAGCGTGGACGACGACCTGGCGGTCGGCGTCATCTTCGACGAGTTCGAAGGTCTGCTCACCCAGCACAGGGACAAGCACCTGCTGGATCTGTCCGAATCGGGGGACAGCGCCATCGACGCAGCGCACCGCCTGGTCGTGCGGCTGAGGCGCGCACTTCCTCAGCTGCGGCTGCTGCGACTCGATCCCGATCTGGTCGGCGTGCCGGACATCGCCGAGCGGACGGGCCGCAGCCGGCAGAACGTCCTCCAATGGGTGCACGGCGAGCGCCGGGCGGAGGCGGGGCCGTTCCCGGACCCCGAAGGCACGGTCGGGCGCTCACTCGTCTGGCGCTGGGCCGAGATCAACGCCTGGCTGACCGGCATGGGTGAGCGTGTCGGCGACGCGGGAGCGACCCGGGAGGACGCCCTTCACATCGACTTCATGCTTCCCCGCTGGCAACAGGTGCTCGACGACGGCTTGCCGATCGTGCGGTTCGTGCACGCGCAGGAGGGCGAGCGGCAGGGCGACCGGGAAGGCGTGGCGCGCCTGCTGGAAGGAACCCTCTCCGCCCCCGGCCTGCTGCAGATGATCTCCGCCTTCCCCCGGGCCGAACGCCAACGGCTGACCGTGGTCTGCGCGGTGCTGCCGGACCGGCTCAGCGCTGTGGCGTCGAAGATCCGCGAAGACGAGACCTACGTCGTACTCGCGTTCCAGGGAGACAAGAACGAACTCCATCTCATGCCGGTCGCGACACGGGAGATTCCGGGGGCGCGGCCCGTAGCGGAACTGGGCCTCGGGGGCGACGCGACCGTCGGCGATCTGCTGCTGGTCACTGTGAACGGTGCCGTGGAGCCGACCACCCCCGTCGCCCTCGATTGAACACCTCCCGGCCGCGACTGTGGGAACCCGACAGTCGCGGCCCGGCGGCGCTGTCAGAGGCCGATTCCTTGGATGAGCAGTGGTACCGATAGGTTTTCGATGTACCAGACCGCCAAGGAAAGGGTGATCCGATGAGCCGCTCGGTTCTCGTCACCGGAGGAAACCGGGGCATCGGCCTCGCCATCGCCCGCGCCTTCGCCGACAACGGCGACAAGGTCGCCGTCACCCACCGCTCGGGGGAGCCGCCGCAGGCGCTCACCGAGGCGGGCGTTCTCGCGGTCCGGTGCGACATCACCGACACCGAGCAGGTGGAGCAGGCCTACAAGGAGATCGAGGAGAAGCACGGTCCCGTGGAGGTGCTGGTCGCCAACGCCGGTATCACCAAGGACCAGTTGCTCATGCGGATGTCCGAGGACGACTTCACGTCCGTGCTCGACACCAATCTCACCGGCACCTTCCGCGTCGTCAAGCGGGCCAACCGCGCGATGCTGCGCGCCAAGAAGGGCCGTGTCGTCCTGATCTCCTCCGTCGTCGGCCTCCTCGGCTCGGCCGGACAGGCCAACTACGCGGCGTCCAAGGCGGGCCTGGTCGGCTTCGCCCGGTCGCTGGCCCGTGAGCTCGGCTCACGGAACATCACGTTCAACGTCGTCGCACCCGGGTTCGTCGACACCGACATGACCCAGGTGCTCACGGACGAGCAGCGCAAGGACATCGTGTCGCAGGTGCCGCTCGGGCGCTACGCGCAGCCCGCCGAGATCGCTGCCGCGGTGCGCTTCCTCGCGTCCGACGACGCGTCGTACATCACTGGAGCCGTCATTCCCGTTGACGGCGGATTGGGCATGGGTCACTGATCACCATGAGCGGAATTCTCGACGGCAAGCGCATCCTCATCACGGGTGTGCTGATGGAGTCGTCCATCGCATTCCACGCCGCGAAGGTGGCCCAGGAGCAGGGCGCCGAGGTCATCCTGACGGCGTTTCCCCGGCCGACGCTGACCGAGCGCATCGCCAGGAAGCTCCCGAAGCCCGTCAAGGTCCTCGAGCTGGACGTCACCAACGACGAGCACCTGGAGCGGCTCGCCGGCCTGGTCAAGGACGAGCTCGGCTCGCTGGACGGCGTCGTGCACTCCATCGGCTTCGCGCCGCAGGACGCGCTCGGCGGTAACTTCCTGAACACCCCGTTCGAGTCGGTCGCCACCGCGATGCACGTCTCGGCGTTCTCCCTGAAGTCGCTCGCCATGGCCTGCAAGCCTCTGATGAACGACGGCGGCTCGATCGTCGGCCTCACCTTCGACGCGCAGTTCGCCTGGCCGCAGTACGACTGGATGGGCCCGGCCAAGGCCGCGCTGGAGGCCACCTCCCGCTACCTCGCCCGTGACCTGGGCAAGGACAGCATCCGCTGCAACCTGATCTCGGCCGGACCGATCGGCTCCATGGCCGCCAAGTCCATCCCGGGCTTCGGCGAGCTCGCGGACGTCTGGAACCACCGCTCCCCGCTGGAGTGGGACATGGCCGACCCGGAGCCGGCCGGCCGCGGCATCGTGGCCCTGCTGTCGGACTTCTTCCCGAAGACCACGGGCGAGATCATCCACGTCGACGGTGGCGTGCACATGATGGGCGCCTGACCGCGCACGGCTCACCGACGGCCGCGTACCCCCTCGCTCGGGGTACGCGGCCGTCGCGCGTGTCCTGCGGCCCCCCTGGCGCTCGAGTCGAAAAGATGGCGGTTCCACCGCAGAATGTGGTGGAACCGGACTTTCGGTCAGGCTGTGGGGAGGAGGACGCCGTGCGCTCCACACGTCGCCGAACCTGGGCCCTGCTCGCAGCGGCGGCCGTCGTCGCGGGGTTTCTGGCCCCGGTGGCCGTGAGCGCGGCCAACCGGGCGGGGAGCGGAGCGGCGGCGCCCCTCGCACCGGAACCGGAGCCCTCGGGCTCCGAATGCCGTACGTCGGTCGAGGGCTCCAAGGTGATCGCCTACTGCCACAACCCGTACCCCACGACCGATCTCGTGCGGCTCCACACCGAGTGTGCGCGCTGGTGGGACGTCGACGCCGACAGCGGTGCGGTCGCGGTGCAGCCGGGCCGGACGGTCAAGCTCGAGGACCGCTGCTGGAAGGAGGTCGGCTCGGCCTGGGTCAGCCACTCGGTGACTTCCTGAGCTGGTCGGTCAGACCCGCTCCCGCAGACAGTCCAGCGCGTGGGCCGCGGCCTCGGCGGCGGCCGTCTCCGCATCGCCCGCGCGGATCGCCTCGACGAGCCGCCCATGGTCCATGAGTTCCTGCGGCCCGAGCTTCGAGCCCACGTCGTCGCGCAGGTAGTCGCGGAGCAGGTCGTTGAGGTCGGCGTAGAGCTCGGTCAGTACGTCGTTGTGCGAGGCGGCGACCACGGCGAGGTGCAGGGTCGCGTCGGCGGCCACGAAGGCCTCCGCGTCACCCGACGCCCAGGTCTCCTCGCGCCGCACCATCAGCGTGTCCAGTTGCCGCAGGTCCCGGTCCGTACGCCGCAGGGCGGCGAGCCTGGCCGCCGAGGACTCCAGCGTGGAGCGCAGCTCGGCGACGTGACGGGGGTCGGCGTCCGCGAAACGGCGCTGCATCACCCCGGCCAGCTCGCTGGTGGCCACCACGTACGTGCCGGAGCCCTGGCGGATGTCCAGCAGCCCGTTGTGCGCCAGCGCACGCACCGCCTCACGCACCGTGTTGCGGGCGACCCCGAGCTGCTCGACCAGCTCGGGCTCGGTGGGGATACGTGAGCCCACCGGCCACTCGCCCGCGGTGATCTGGTTCCTCAGCTGGGCAATCACCTGATCGGCGAGAGCCGAACGCCGCGTGGACGTCAGCGCCATGGTGCTCCTTGCTCGTGTTCCGGAGGGATGGTCCGGAAGAGGTGGTCCGGGAGGTGCGGGCCCGTCGGATCGGCATGCCGATTGTCTCAGGGAGAGAGCGGGAGTGGACAGTCAATCATCCCATGATTCTATGATGGGTCTCATGCGCCACGACGAGACCCCGACCCTGAGCCCTCCCGCCGCTCCCGGCACCACCCCGGTGCCCGGCACGTCCGCGCCCGGCCCTTCCCCCTGGGTGCTGCGGATCGTCACCCTCGGCCTGGTCCTCGCCGCGCTCAACCTCCGGCCCGCCATCACCAGTCTCGGCCCCCTGCTCGAAGAGGTCCGGGACGGACTGCACATGAGCGGCAGCGTCGCCGGTGTCCTCACCTCCGTGCCGCCGCTCTGCTTCGCGCTGTTCGGCTTCATGGCGCCCCGGCTGGCCCGCCGGTTCGGTACCGGCGCCGTCGTCTGCACGGGCATGGTGGCCATTGCTGTGGGCCTGCTGCTGCGCCCCTTCGTGGGCGGTACCGCCGGGTTCCTCGCCGCCAGCGCCCTCGCCCTGATGGGCATCGCGGTCAGCAACGTCCTGATGCCCGTCATCGTCAAGCGCTGGTTCCCCGACCGGGTAGGCACCGTGACCGGCCTCTACTCCATGGCCCTGGCCCTCGGCACCGCCCTCGCGGCCGCCCTCACCGTGCCCCTGACGGACGCGCTGGGCGGGAGCTGGAAGACGGGGCTGGCCGTCTGGGCGGCCCTGGCCGTGGTCGCGATCCTGCCGTGGGTCCCGTTCGTGAAGGACCGCGGGGACGCGTCCGGACAGTCCGTCGGTCCGGCTCCCCCCGCGCTCCGGATCACCCGCAGCCGTACGTCCTGGGCGCTCGCCTGCTTCTTCGGGCTCCAGGCCACGGCCGCGTACATCACGATGGGCTGGATGCCGCAGATCTTCCGTGACGCGGGGATCTCCGCGGGCACCGCGGGTGTCCTGCTCGCCGTGACCATGGCCATGGGAGTGCCCCTGGCCTTCGTCATCCCCCGGGTCGCCTCCCGGCTGCGGACCCAGGGCCCGATCGTCCTGGTGCTCAGCGGGTGCGGTCTCCTCGGCTACGCCGGCCTCTACCTCGCCCCGGCCGGCGGCGCCTGGCTCTGGGCGCTGCTGCTGGGGGTCGCCAACTGCGCCTTCCCGCTCGCCCTCACCATGATCGGGATGCGTTCGCGCACCGGCGCGGGGGTCGTCAGGCTCTCCGCCTTCGCACAGTGCACCGGCTACCTGATCTCGATCCCCGGCCCCCTGCTCGTCGGCGTGCTCTACCAGCACAGCGGCGGCTGGGGTCTGCCCCTCGCCCTCATGGCGTGTCTCCTCGTGCCCCAGGCCGTCGCGGGAATGCTCGCCGGGCGGGACCGGACGATCGAGGACGAGTGCTGAGATGCGAGAATGTGCGCATGCCAGTGCTCGATCCGAATCCCCAGAACGGCCAGAAGAAGCTTCTCCTCGTGTTCGGGACCATGCTTCTCATCTCCGTGGTCATCGGCGTGATCGCCACGATCGCCTCCCCCTGATCCCCGGGGGGTGGGGCAGGCCCCCCTGTCCCCTAGGGGGCCAGGTTCAGGGTCGCGTGGGTGGGTCACCGGATGGGACCGCCGCCGGCCGGCCCGTAGGTTCTGGGTAACACAGCCGAGGACCAACGGAGGCGGACATGTCGGCCCGTACGAACACCCGGATCCACCGCCCCGCCCCGGCCACCGCCGACGCCCGGCTGCCGTGGTGGGCCGTCGTGCTGCCCGCCCTCGCCTTCGCCGCGCTCCTCCTGCTGATCGTGGGACCCGGCCAGGCGCAGGCGGCGACCGGCGACCCCGCGATCGGGCGGCTGCTCGGGCACATCCTGGGCCTGATGCCCGCCTGACCAGCCCGGTACACACCCCGCAGCCCGTCATCCGCCCCCAGCGGGCGAGCACGTCAACACCCTGCGCCCGGAGGCGCATTTCGTGCGAAGCTGAGGTGTATGAGCGCCGATACACCTCGCAGGATCGTTTTTCTCAGGCATGCAAAGGCGGAATGGTCGCAGCAGTCCGACCATGAACGGCCACTGGCGGAACGAGGCAGGAAGGACGCCCCCGTCGCCGGCCGCAAGCTGGCCGACTCGGGAACCGTCTTCGATCTGGCTCTGTGCTCGACCGCCACCCGGACCCGCGAGACCTGGAAGCTCGCGGTCCACGAATTCGCACAGCGCCCCAGGACCGTGTACGAGGAGAGGCTGTACGAGGCCTCCCTCGGCGAACTGATCGCCCTGTTCGACGAGACCCCCGACGACGTGCGGAATCTGCTGGTCGTCGGCCACAATCCCGGCATGCACGGTGCCGCGGACGCGCTCTCCGGCAGGGCCGAGGGCGATGCGCTCGCCCGAATGACCAGGGACGGCTTCCCGACCGCGGCCTACGCCGTCGTCGAGTTCTCCGGCCCCTGGAAGAGCCTGGAACACGGCGTGGGCAAACTCGTCGAGTACTGGACGCCTAACGACTGACCGACGACGTGTGAAGGGGCGCCGGCACAGCATCTGTGCCGGCGCCCCTTCGCGTGCGGTCAGTCCACGAGGCCGTCGGCGGCCTCCACCTCTTCGCGGGTGATCCCGAGCAGATACAGCACGGTGTCCAGGAACGGGACGTTCACCGCCGTGTGGGCGGCCTGACGGACGACCGGCTTGGCGTTGAAAGCGACACCCAGCCCCGCCGTGTTCAGCATGTCCAGATCGTTCGCGCCGTCGCCGATCGCCACCGTCTGCGAAAGCGGTACCCCCGCCTGCTCCGCGAAGCTGCGCAGCAGGCGGGCCTTGCCCGCCCGGTCCACTATGTCGCCCACGACCCGGCCGGTGAGCTTGCCGTCGACGACCTCGAGCGTGTTGGCGGAGGCGAAGTCGAGCCCGAGACGCTCCTTGAGGTCGTCCGTGACCTGGGTGAAGCCTCCCGAGACCACGCCGACTTGGTAGCCGAGCCGCTTCAGCGTCCGGATCAGGGTGCGGGCACCGGGGGTCAGCCGGACTTCCGCCCGCACCTTCTCCACCACCGACACGTCGAGCCCGGCCAGCAGCGCGACGCGTGCGTGCAGGGACTGCTCGAAGTCCAGCTCGCCGCGCATCGCCTGGTCGGTCACCGCGGCGACCTCGTCCTCGCAGCCGGCATGGGCCGCGAAAAGCTCGATGACCTCGTCCTGGATGAGCGTCGAGTCCACGTCCATGACGACCAGCCGCTGCGCCCGGCGGCTCAGCCCGGCCGACACGACGGCGATGTCGACGCCGATACCGGCGGCCTCCGTCGCCAGCGCGGTCCGCAGCTCCTCGGTCCCGGTGCCGGACACCGCGAACTCCACGGCGGTGACGGGATACTTCGCCAGGCGGAAGATCCGGTCGATGTTGCCGCCGGTGGAAGTGATCCTGGCCGCTATGGCCGCCGTGGACTCCGCGGTCAGCGGGTGCCCCAGCACGGTCACATGGGAGCGGCCGTAGCCACGCGGACGGTTGTCGCCCGTACCCGAGATGATCTCGGCCTGCAGCTTCAGGGACTCCGCCCAGCTGTGCACGGTCGCCCGGAGGTCGCCCTCGGCCGTGCCGCCCGGGGCCGGCGAGGTCACCAGGGCGCACAGGACGATGCGGCCACGGGTGACGACCTGCTCGATGTCCACGACATCGACGGCGTAGGCGGCGAGGGTGTCGAAGAGTCCGGCGGTGATACCAGGCCGGTCCTTCCCGAAGATCTTGACGAGAAGCGTGGGGGCGTCCGCGCCCCGAGGGGAATCGGGAGGCTCAGGAGACCGGGGTGACCGAGGTGGCTGAGGTGCGCTCATGGTGGTCCCACCGTATAGGGCCGCGGGGCGGGCCCAGAAGCCGTCCCGAGTGGCGGACAGCCCTCGGCCGGGCCCCGGCGGGGCCGACGGACAGGGAACGGGGCGCCTCGGATGGGATGCTCCGGCCCCATTCCTCCCGAGTCGGGGAAGGGGATCGGAGCTTCCCCGCCGTCTTCACGCCGCCCGGCTTTCCGTTACGTGACGGCTCCTGGAATAGTTCCCCACGATGTTCAGCATCCCTAGGCCTCCTGCGACGGGGGCGACTCGGGGGACAACTAGTGGGGCGCGGAGTGCCGGAACTCGTACTGGAATTGAATGGAAGGACCTGGGCGCTCGATCCGTCCAGGTCGTACACCCTCGGACGTGATCCGCAGGGCGACCTGATGATCGACGACGCCAGGGTGTCGTGGCGGCATGCCACGATCAGCTGGAACGGCCGCGGCTGGTTCATCGAGGACCACGGCAGCACGAACGGCACCTATGTGCAGGGCCGCCGTATCCAGCAGATGGAGATCCCCCCGGGTACCTCGGTCCACCTGGGCAACGCCACCGACGGACCGCGGCTGGGCCTCAGCGCCGCGGCGGGCGCCGGAGTCCACGGCGGGCAGGCGGCGGGAGTGCAGAAGGCGCCCGCACCTCCCGTGCAGCAAGCCCCGGTGCAACAGCCCCAGCAGCAGCCGCAGGGCGCCGCCGGCTGGCCCGGCGGTCCCGCGCAGCAGCAGGCGGGCTGGCAACAGGCGCCGCAGGCCCCCCAGACGCAGCATCCTCCGGTCCCGCACCAGCAGGGCCACGGGGCGAGTGGTCCCGGTGGCGCGGCGGGGGCGCCGCCGGTCCATGGCGAGCGAAGCCCCACGACGTTCCACCAGCTGGATCTCGGCCGCGTCATGCGCATCGGCCGTGCGCTGGAGAACGAGCTGGTCGTCTCCGACCTGCAGGTCTCGCGCCTGCACGCCGAATTCCGGGCGACGCCCGACGGCCGCTTCGAGATCCGTGACCTCGGCTCGCACAACGGCACGTACGTCAACGGCCAGCCGCTCAGCAAGTCCGGTACCGCTCTCATCGGTCCGAACGACATCGTCGGTGTCGGTCACTCGACCTTCCGGCTGGTCGGGGACCGGCTGGAAGAGTTCGTCGACACCGGTGAGGTCTCCTTCTCGGCCCGCCACCTCACGGTGACGGTCGACGGCGGAAAGGACATCCTCAAGGACGTCTCGTTCGGCGTCCCGGAGAAGTCACTGATCGCCGTCATCGGCCCGTCGGGCTCCGGCAAGTCCACCCTGCTCAAGGCGCTCACCGGCTACCGGCCCGCCAACCAGGGCGACGTCCTCTACGACAACCGGAACCTGTACAAGCAGTTCGCCGAGCTGCGCCAGCGCATCGGCCTGGTCCCGCAGGACGACATCCTGCACAAGGAACTCACGGTAACCAAGGCACTCAAGTACGCGGCCAAGCTCCGCTTCCCGGCGGACACCACCGAGGCCGAGCGCACCGCCCGGATCCACGAGGTCCTCGCCGAGCTCAAGCTGGACATCCACAAGGACAAGAAGGTCACCTCGCTCTCCGGCGGCCAGCGCAAGCGCGTGTCGGTCGCCCTGGAGCTGCTGACCAAGCCGTCGCTGATCTTCCTGGACGAACCGACCTCGGGCCTCGACCCGGGCATGGACCGCGACGTCATGCAGCTGCTGCGCGGCCTCGCCGACGACGGCCGCACGGTCCTCGTGGTCACGCACTCCGTGGCCGAGCTGGCCATCTGCGACAAGCTCCTGGTGATGGCGCCCGGAGGTTCCGTCGCCTACTTCGGCCCGCCCGAGGAGGCGCTGAACTTCTTCGGCTACACCAACTGGGCCGACGTCTTCTCCGCGTTCGAGAACTACCGCGACTACGACTGGGCGGGACGCTGGCGCGGTTCCCAGCACTACCAGATGTACGCCGCGGACATCGACGCCGTCGCCGCACAGTCCGTACACATGCCGCCGCCGCAGCGGATGCGTCCGCCCAAGCCGTCGGGCTGGCTGGCCCAGCTGTGGACGCTGATGCGCCGGTACGTCTCGGTGATCGTGTCCGACAAGGGCTTCCTGCTCCTGATGGTGCTCCTGCCGGCCGTTCTCGGCGTCGTCAGCGTGGTCATTCCTGCCGAGTTCGGCCTGGCGGAACCCGATCCGCCGTCCCGCTTCAACGGCAAGGCCGGGACCATCATGCTGATCCTCGCGGTCGGCATGTGCTTCGCCGCAGCGGCCAATTCCGTACGAGAACTGATCAAGGAGCGGGTGATCTACGAGCGGGAACGGGCCACCGGCCTCTCCCGTTCCGCCTATCTGCTGTCCAAGGTGATCGTCCTCGGTGTGATCACCGCGTTCCAGGGCGTGATCATCTGCGGGATCGGCTTCTCCACCCGCGAGCTGCCGGAGGAGGGCCTCTTCATGCCCCCCGCCGTGGAGGTCTGCCTGTCGATCATCGTGCTCGGCTTCGCCTCGATGATGTTCGGCCTGATGATCTCCGCGCTGGTGAAGACCGCCGAGAAGACCATGCCGCTGCTCGTCATGTTCGCCATCGTCCAGGTCGTCTTCACCGGCGTGCTCTTCCAGGTCTACGGATCCCCGGGCCTGGAGCAGTTCGCCTGGCTGATGCCGTCGCGCTGGGCGGTGGCCGCGGCGGGCACGACGCTGGACCTCGCGCACCTCATGCCGCCGTGGGACCCGGAGAACCCGACCGACCTGGACCCGCTCTGGGAGCACTCGGCCGGGCAGTGGGGGATCAACATCGCGGTCATGCTCTTCATGAGCGCCGTGCTCTTCTTCGCGGTCTCGCGGATGCTGCGCCGCCACGAGCCCGAGGTGATGCGCAAGTAGGGCGCGCCGGGTCCGGAAACGCCCGAGGGCGGCACCCCATGGGGTGCCGCCCTTCGGCATGTGCCGGCCGGTCACGCGACGCTGCGTGCCGGCGGCCGGCTCTGCCAGGCCTTGCTCGGTTTGTGGCTCAGTACGCGCTGTCGACGTTGTCGATCGAGCCGTACTTGTCCGCGGCGTAGTTGGCGGCCGCGGTGATGTTGGCGACCGGGTCGTACTGGTCGTGCTTGGTGCCCTTGACGTGGTAGAAGTCGAACGTCGGCTTGATGACCTGCAGCAGGCCCTTCGACGGGACGCCGTTGATCGCGTTGATGTCCCAGTCGTTGATGGCACGGGGGTTACCGCTGGACTCGCGGATGATGTTGCGGTGCAGGCCCTCGTAGGTGCCGGGGATGTTCTTCTTGTCCATGATGGCGAGAGCCTCACGGATCCAGCCGTCCAGGTTGTTCTTGTAGACCGGCTTGCGGTCGGCGGCGCGGCTGGCCTTCTTGGCTGAACGCTTCTTCGCGTCGGCCTCGGCCTTCGCCGCAGCCTTGGCGGCAGCCTTCTTCTTCGCGTCGGCTTCCTTGGCCTTGGCCGCGTCGGCAGCCTTCACCAGCTGCTCGGCCGTCGAGTTCTGCTCGATGACGCTGGCCTGGACGCTCTTCGCCTGCGAGCCGGTGAAGGCCACCGGCGCGGCGGCCGAGGCGGCCGAGGCGGCCTGCGGCTCGGTCGTGGCCGAAGCGTCGTTCGGGACGAGCGAGAAGGAGATGGCGGCGGCGGCCAGGGTGGAGACCCCCGCGACGGAGAGCTTCTGCGCCTTGTTCAGGCGACGGCTACGGCTGGAGATGCGGGACACGGACATACAGTCGTACCTCTTCGAATAGCAGGGGTCCTCGGCGAGGACGCGGACGGAAGAGCCGGAGGCATCTCCGTCGGGGACAGCTGCAATTCTTAGCGCCAGCAAAATGGCCTGGCAAAGGTGTGACGTACGAAGCTGGGTAGTGAGCGAGGGTCTCGTTCATGCCTCCTTGTCCGGTTTGAGCTATGGCGAGTTGCCCGTTTTAGGTCAACTAATCCTCTTCGTAAGTGACATGGGTCCTATGCCTGGGCTCACACGGGGCTTCCTTCTTGTTCACGAAAAGTTGCTCCTGTAATGCGGAGCGTGAGGGGATTTCCGGGCGGGAGGCGGAAGGAGTGTCACCGAGCTCACGGCGGACGCAGCGGCGGCCCGGCGGCTGGGCGTACTCCTTGCAGCAGCGCCTCCCGCGCGGCGCTCGCCTCTCGCGTCAGCGTGCTCCAGGGCCTTGCGGTGCGCCGAGTCCGTGATCCCCGGCCATGGCCACCGCCCGTGTCCCGTGTCGGCCGCCCAGCTCCGCCGCTGTTTCCCGGAGCGCCTCCGCCGACCTGGCACCCAGCACCAGGCCCCAGGCCCGCCGCGCCGGAGCCACGCCGAGCGCGCGGCCCAGCCGTCTCGGTCCACCCTTGATCGCTGCGATCGGCATGACAGCCATCCCTGCGAACCTCGTGGAGCCTCGACGTCACCAGCGTGGGAACGGGGCCCGGCGCGCCCCCTCGCCCATCGGCCTCAGCCGCGCAAGGCACTTCGGCCTAGGACCCGGGACCTACGCCGCGGAGGTCCACAGCCCGATACGGCGGCGATACCCCCGCCGGTACGGTGATCAGATGAGCCATCGCCCACCGTCGGGCCTCGCCGCGGTCAGCGCCGCGCTGCTCGCCATGAGCCGGCACCTCGAGATGAGAGACGTCCTCAAGACGATCGTGGCCTCGGCGCGCGAACTGCTGGACGCCGAGTACGCCGCCCTCGGCGTGCCTGACGATCACGGCGGCTTCGCCCAGTTCGTCGTCGACGGGGTCAGCGACGAGCAGTGGAAGGCCATCGGGCCGCTGCCCCGCCAGCATGGCATTCTCGCGGCGATGCTCCACGAGGCGAAGCCCCAGCGGCTCGCCGACGTCCGCGAGGACCCCCGGTTCGAGGGGTGGCCCGACGCCCACCCCGACATGTCCGACTTCCTCGGCCTCCCCATCCAGGACGGTGACGAGACCATCGGCGCGCTCTTCCTCGCCAACAAGCGCTGCCCCAGGCCGACGGGCGGCTGCAACTTCACCAAGGAGGACGAGGAGCTCCTCGGCATCCTCGCCCAGCACGCGGCCATCGCCCTCTCCAACGCCCGGCTCTACGAACGCAGCCGTGAACTCACCATCGCCGAGGAGCGTTCACGGCTCGCCCATGAGCTGCACGACGCCGTCAGCCAGAAACTGTTCTCGCTCCGGCTGACCGCCCAGGCCGCGGCGGCCCTCGTCGACCGTGACCCGGTACGCGCCAAGGGCGAGCTCCAGCAGGTCGCCGACCTGGCCGGGGAAGCCGTGGACGAGCTGCGCGCGGCCGTCGTCGAGCTGCGCCCCGCCGCTCTGGACGAGGACGGCCTGGTCGCCACCCTCCGTACCCAGATCCAGGTCCTGGACCGCGCCCACAGCGCCCGGGTCACCTTCGAGAGCGCCGGAGTGCGAGCCATGCCCGCCGCCCAGGAGGAGGCGATGCTGCGGGTCGCACAGGAAGCCCTGCACAACGCCCTGCGCCACTCCGGCGCCGGGCAGGTCACCGTCACGCTAGCCCGGCACACCACCGCCACGGTGCTCCGTATCACCGACGACGGCAGTGGCTTCGACACCCACGCCGTCCGGCGCGCCGGACGGCACCTGGGCCTCGTTTCCATGCGGCACCGGGCCGGCGGCGTCGGCGGCCGGCTCACCGTCGCTTCGGAGCCCGGCAAGGGCACCACGATCCAGATGGAGGTCCCCTGTGGCTGACAAGATCATCAAGGTGTTGCTGGTCGACGACCACCAAGTGGTCCGCCGGGGACTGCGTACCTTCCTCGAGATCCAGGACGACATAGAGGTCGTCGGCGAGGCGTCCGACGGTGCCGAGGGCGTCGCCAGGACCGAGGAGCTGCGGCCCGACGTGGTTCTGATGGACATCAAGATGCCGGGCACGGACGGCATCGAGGCGCTGCGCAGGCTCAGGGAGCTCGAGAATCCGGCCAGGGTGCTGATCGTCACCAGCTTCACCGAACAGCGCACGGTCGTGCCCGCCCTGCGGGCGGGAGCATCGGGTTACGTGTACAAGGACGTCGACCCGGACGCCCTGGCCGGCGCCATCCGCTCGGTCCACGCCGGCCACGTCCTGCTCCAGCCGGAGGTCGCAGGCGCGCTGCTGGCCCAGGACGACACGGGCAACGGCACGGGGCGGGGGAGCACCCTGACCGAGCGCGAGCGGGAGGTGCTCGGACTGATCGCCGACGGCCGCTCCAACCGGGAGATCGCCCGGGCGCTGGTCCTGTCGGAGAAGACCGTGAAGACCCACGTCTCGAACATCCTGATGAAACTCGACCTGTCGGACAGGACCCAGGCCGCGCTGTGGGCGGTCCGGCACGGAGCGGCGGGCTGACGGGGGCGTTGCTGGACGGGGCTTTCGTCGGCCAAGCGGACGTGTTCACTCCAGTCCGAGATTTCATACTGTCGGGCGTATGTCACCCGTACGGCGCATCCTCGTCGGCGTACCGGCGTTCTCCCTGCGTGCTGCGGCGGTCGGCCGCAGCGATGCGAGGAGGATCCTGAAGTGAAGAACCTGAAGAAGGCCGCAGCCGTCACCATGGTCGCGGGCGGAATCATCGCCGCCGGTGCCGGAGCCGCCTCCGCGACGGGACACGGCGGCGCCGGTGCCCACGGCACGGCCGTCGGCTCCCCGGGCGTCCTCTCGGGCAACGTCGTCCAGGTCCCGGTGAACGTCCCGGTGAACGTGGTCGGCAACACGGTCAACGTGGTGGGCCTGCTCAACCCGGCCTTCGGCAACCTCGGCCTGAACGGCTGACCGACGCCTCGCCCCTCGCCGCCGGCGGGCTCCCCCGAGCCCTCCGGCGGCCGGGGGAGCTAACGTCCCCGCTCCTCCATGTACGCGTTGTACGCCGCGACCTGCGCCCGCCGGGCCACCCGCTCCACCGGCCGCAGCGCCTCGCTCCGGGCCGCGATCTCGGAAGCGCTCACCGCACCGCCGTGTCCGTTCTCATGGGCCACCGACACCAGCAGCCCCACCCGCTGAGCCAGCTCCAGCACCCGGACCGCCCGCGGCGGATAGCCAGGAGCCAGCACCTCCCGTCCCCGCTCCGCCCGCGCCCGGTAGGCATCCACCGCGGCCTCCGCGACCGGACCGGACCCGGCGACGTCCAGCCGCGACAGCACCGCTGTCGCGTCCCGCAACGCCTCCGCGAGCTCCCGCTCCGCCTCACCCAGCGAGGGCACATCGGCGGGCGGCGCCACCCGGACAGGGAGGCATCGCCAGACCACCTCGACATGCAGATCCCCGGCGGGGCCCGCCTCACTCACCTCCGGTACGAGCCCGTACGGTGCCCCGGACGTGACCACCGCCTCCTCCGCCTCCAGCGCCCGGGCGTTGAAGTCCGGCGGCCCGCTGAGCCCCAGCGGATGCCCGGGCACCGGCAGCGCGACCCGGAAACCGGTCGCACCGAGCCCCCTCAGCCGGCCGAGTGCGAGCGTGAGCCCGACGGGCCCCGCCTCACCCGGCAGCCCCTCGACGCGGTGCACCGCGTCCTCGCCGACGATCGCGAGCGCCGCGTCGTCCGGTGACGCAAGTCCCGCCAAAAGCGCGTTTCCCCATGCGGCAAGCCGCCCTGAGCGTGGTTCCAAAAGCATGGGAACAGCCTAGGGAACGGCCCCACGGCCTGAGCACTTCTCGGGTGGCGTAGGTTTTCCCTGGGAGCTGTGCCTACAGGCACGCGACGATCTCGACACTGTATGGGGAGACAACGCGCCATGAGCGATGTACTGGAGCTGGTGGACGTATCCGTGGTCCGCGACGGACGCGCTCTGGTGGACGACGTCTCCTGGTCGGTCAAGGAGGGGGAGCGCTGGATCATCCTCGGGCCGAACGGCGCGGGCAAGACCACCCTCCTCAACATCGCCTCCAGCTACCTCTTCCCGAGCACCGGCACGGCCAGGATCCTCGGTGAGCGGCTCGGCGGGGTCGGCACCGACGTCTTCGAGCTCCGTCCCCGCATCGGCATCGCCGGTGTGGCCATGGCCGAGAAGCTCCCCAAGCGCCAGACCGTGCTGCAGACGGTGCTCACCGCCGCGTACGGCATGACCGCCACCTGGCACGAGAACTACGAAGCCGTCGACGAGGAGCGCGCCCGCGCCTTCCTCGACCGCCTCGGCATGACCGATTTCCTCGAGCGTAAGTTCGGCACGCTCTCCGAGGGCGAGCGCAAGCGAACCCTCATCGCCCGCGCCATGATGACCGACCCCGAGCTGCTCCTCCTCGACGAGCCCGCCGCCGGGCTCGACCTCGGCGGACGCGAGGACCTGGTCCGCCGCCTCGGCCGGCTGGCCCGTGACCCGTACGCCCCCTCCATGGTCATGGTCACCCATCACGTCGAGGAGATCGCGCCCGGCTTCACCCATGTCCTGATGATCCGCCAGGGCAAGGTGCTCGCCGCCGGCCCCATGGAGACCGAGCTCAGCTCCCGGAACCTCTCCCTCTGCTTCGGCCTGCCGCTCGTCGTCGAGCACCACGGCGACCGCTACACCGCCCGCGGACTCCCCCTCGGCGGGTAGTCGCACGACGGCCAACCTCTCCGGCGCCCTGTCGGGGAGCGCACTCGCGGTCCTACGATGACCCTGTGGACATCGATGCGTGGGTGTGGTGGCTGATCGGAGCGGTGGGACTGGGCATTCCCCTCGTCCTGACCGCGATGCCTGAATTCGGAATGTTCGCCGTGGGTGCGGTGGCCGCTGCCGTCGTCGCGGCCCTCGGCGGGGGCGTCGTCGCTCAAGTCCTGGTCTTCGTCGTGGTGTCGGTGGCGCTGATCGCCGTCGTCCGGCCGATCGCGGCCAGACACCGTGCGGGCCGGCCCGGCGAGGCCACCGGCATCGACGCACTGAAGGGCCGTCAGGCCGTCGTGCTGGAGCGGGTGGACGGCAGCGGCGGACGCATCAAGCTCGCCGGCGAGGTCTGGTCCGCCCGCTCGCTCGACGGCGACCAGAGCTTCGAACCCGGTCGGCAGGTGGACGTCGTGGACATCGACGGTGCAACGGCCGTGGTCATGTGAGTGAACCGGTCACGCGGCAGCCCGCAGTCTGACACACTCGAAGTCGATCATCATGAGAGTGCAACAGCCATGACCACGATGGCAGTTCGACCTCGAACACCACGATCCGTCGGCAACCGAAGGGCACGAGGCACACGATGCAACCGATCATCATCGTCCTGATCATTCTGGTGGTGCTCGTCTTCATCGCCCTGATCAAGACGATCCAGGTCATCCCGCAGGCCAGTGCCGCCATCGTGGAGCGCTTCGGCCGCTACACCCGCACGCTCAACGCCGGGCTGAACATCGTCGTCCCGTTCATCGACTCGATCCGCAACCGCATCGACCTCCGTGAACAGGTCGTCCCCTTCCCGCCGCAGCCGGTGATCACCCAGGACAACCTCGTCGTCAACATCGACACCGTCATCTACTACCAGGTGACCGACGCCCGCGCCGCGACCTACGAGGTCGCCAGCTACATCCAGGCGATCGAGCAGCTCACCGTCACGACGCTCCGCAACATCATCGGCGGCATGGACCTCGAACGGACGCTGACCTCCCGTGAGGAGATCAACGCCGCGCTGCGCGGAGTCCTCGACGAAGCCACCGGCAAGTGGGGCATCCGCGTCAACCGCGTCGAGCTCAAGGCCATCGAACCGCCCACCTCCATCCAGGACTCGATGGAGAAGCAGATGCGCGCCGACCGCGACAAGCGCGCCGCCATCCTCACCGCGGAAGGCATCAGGCAGTCCGCGATCCTCACGGCCGAGGGTGAGAAGCAGTCCGCGATCCTGCGTGCCGAGGGCGAGGCCAAGGCGTCCGCGCTGCGCGCCGAGGGCGAGGCCCAGGCCATCCGTACGGTCTTCGAGTCCATCCATGCCGGAGACCCGGACCAGAAGCTTCTCTCGTACCAGTACCTCCAGATGCTCCCCAAGATCGCCGAGGGCGACGCCAACAAGCTCTGGATCGTGCCCAGTGAGCTCGGTGACGCGCTCAAGGGCCTCAGCGGTGCCTTCGGTAACCTCGGCAGCGGCGCCCCCGGTTTCAACACCGGCAGCAAGGAACGCCGGGAGCAGCCCCCGGTCGACTGACCGGGAAACACCTTCGTGCATGATCAGTGAGGCCCCTCGACCTTCATGGCGGGGAGGCGTCACTGACCATCGAAGGAGATGGCCTTGTCCATCTGGGAGATTCTCGCGGTCTTCGCGGCCGGGGTCGGCGCGGGAACGATCAACACCATCGTCGGCTCCGGCACGTTGATCACCTTTCCCGTTCTCCTCGCCACCGGCCTGCCACCGGTCACCGCCACCGTGTCCAACGCGCTCGGCCTGATCCCGGGCTCCATCAGCGGGGCCATCGGCTACCGCAAGGAACTCGAGGGTCAGCGCCGCCGCATACTGAAGCTGAGCGTCGGCGCACTGATCGGCGGACTCACCGGGGCCACCCTCCTGCTCGCCCTGCCCTCCACGGCCTTCGAGACGATCGTCCCCGTGCTGGTGGCCGTCGCGCTCGTGCTCGTCGTACTGCAGCCCCGCATCAGCAGAGCGGTACAGCGCCGCCGCGACCGTACCGGCACCCCCGCCCGACCCGACGGCGGGCCCCTCCTGTTCAGCGGCCTGATGCTCGCCAGCGTCTACGGCGGCTACTTCACGGCGGCCCAGGGCATCATCTACCTCTCCCTGATGGGCATGCTGCTCGACGACACGATGCAGCGCCTCAACGCCGTCAAAAACGTCCTCGCCGCCGTCGTCAACAGCATCGCCGCGCTCTTCTTCCTCTTCGTCGCGGACTTCGACTGGACGGCCGTCGTGCTCATCGCGGTGGGTTCCGCGATCGGCGGCCAGATCGGAGCCCGGGTCGGCCGCCGGCTCAGCCCTCGCTTCCTGCGGACCCTGATCGTCGTCATCGGAACCGCGGCCGTCGTCCAGCTGCTGCTGCGCTGACGGACGGAAGCCTGTCGCCTCCGGCACGAGGGAGCGGGCTTCCGCCTACGCCCATGGCGTCACGCCGCAGAGTGCGCCAGCCACTCCGGCAGCGCCGACCGGTCGCCGGCCCCCAGTGCGAGCAGCATCGCGTCCGCCGGCGACGGAACGAACGGTTGTCGCAGCAGTGGCATTCCCGCCTGCTCAGGCGTCCGGGCCGCCTTGCGGTGGTTGTCCTCCGCGCACGAGGCCACCGTGTTCAGCCAGGTGTCCTGGCCCCCCTGGGCCCGCGGCACCACATGGTCCACGGTGCTCGCCCGCCGCCCGCAGTACGCGCACCGGTGCTGATCCCGTATGAGCACACCCCGTCTGGACCAGGGCGCGTGTCTTCGGAACGGCACCCGTACGTACCGGCAGAGCCTGATCACCCTGGGGAGCGGAATGTCCACGGCGGCACCACGCATACGGAGCCCGGGATGCGACTGCTCGACGACGGCCTTGTCCTGAAGGATCAGAACCACCGCACGGTTGAGCGTCACCGTCGACAGTGGCTCGAAGCTCGCGTTGAGGACCAATGTGTCCCGCATCCTGCCCACCTCCCCTGTGCCGCCCGTCTGTCGGCGGGCCCGGATCAACTCTGTCCGGGTGAGCCGGGACGGACAACGCAATAAAAAGTGCCCTGCCCTGGTCTCTCCAGGACCAGGGCAGGGCAAACGGCAGGAGAACCTTCAGCTTCCGGGGGCGGCGTACTCCCCGATCAGCTGGGCGCGGCCCAGTGTGTGGAACCGCAGGTTGAACCCGACGACGGCGGGTGAGGCATCGCTGTCCGGGCCGAGCTTTTCGGTGTCCACCGCGTACACGGTGAAGACATAGCGGTGGTTCTCACCGGCAGGAGGCGCGGCACCGCCGAATTCCTTCGCCCCGTAGTCGTTGCGCGCCTGGACGGCGCCCTCGGGCAGCCCCTCGAACGCTCCGCTGCCCGCACCGGCGGGGAGTTCCGTGACGGACGTGGGGATGTCGAAGAGCACCCAGTGCCAGAACCCGCTGCCCGTCGGGGCGTCCGGGTCGAAGCACGTCACGGCGAAGCTCTTCGTCTCCGCGGGGAAGCCCTCCCACCGCAGCTGCGGTGAGGTGTTCCCCGCCGCGAACACCTGGGCCTCCGCCAGTACGGCGCCCGGCGCGAGGTCCTCGCTCACCACGGTGAACGGGGAGACCTCGGGATGGAAGTCGTGCGGCAGCGGCGCCCTCTTCGGCTCGGTCACGTCAGCACCTCTCCTGATCGGCTGTGCGGTGTCTTTCCACCGACCTTAAGGGGCGTCAGAGCCAGTTGCGCTGGCCGCCGACCTGGGCGAGCCACTGGTTGAGGTACGCGGCCCAGTCCGTGCCCTGGAAGTCGGTGAGACCCACCTGGAAGGCGCGGTAGGAGTCGCTGCCCTCACTGAAGAGCCCCGGCTTCTTGTCCATCTCCAGGATGACGTCCATCTCGCGGTCGTCCGCGACGAACGTCAGCTCGACCTGGTTCAGTCCCCGGTACTGCTGCGGCGGGACGAATTCGATCTCCTGGTAGAACGGCAGACGCTGGCGGGTGCCGCGGATGTGGCCGCGCTCCATGTCGGCACTGCGGAAACCGAAGCCCAGCTGACCGAAGGCGTCCAGGATGGCCTGCTGCGCGGGCAGCGGGTGCACGTTGATCGGGTCCAGGTCACCCGAGTCCAGGGCGCGGGCGATCTCCAGCTCCGTGGTCACCCCGATGTTCATGCCGTGCAGCTGCTGCCCGGCGAACATGGTGATCGGCGTCTCCCAGGGGATCTCCAGCCCGAACGGCACGACGTGTACCGCGCCGGCCTTCGCCTCGAAGGCACCGCCCAGTCGCAGCTTGGTGAACTCGATGTCCTGCTTGGTCTCCTGGTCCCCGCCCTCGACCTCGACACGCGCCTGCAGACCGACCGAGAGAGCCTCGATCTGCTGGTCCACGGACCCGCCCTGGATCCGGACCTCGCCCTGGACGACCCCGCCGGGGACGACATTGAGTTCGGTGAGTTCGGTCTCGACCGAAGCACCGCCGGCACCCATGCTCGCGAGCAGCCGCTTGAAGCCCATGTTTTCCTCCTTGGTCCTGACCTCTACATACGCGCCACGACCGTAGCCGGTTCCCGTCGCGCCGGGCCCAGTACCCTCGGACGCCATGAACGAGGGCATGGACCGTACGCCGCTGACGCGAGACTTCTTCGACAGGCCTGTCCTGGACGTGGCACCCGATCTGCTGGGCCGCACCCTCGTCCGGGCCACCGACGAGGGCCCCATCGAGCTGCGCCTGACGGAAGTGGAGGCGTACGCGGGCGAGATCGACCCGGGCTCCCACGCGTTCCGCGGCCGGACGGCCCGCAACAGCGTGATGTTCGGGCCGCCGGGGCACTCGTACGTCTACTTCACGTACGGCATGTGGCACTGCCTCAACCTGGTGTGCGGCCCCGAGGGCAAGGCGAGTGGTGTCCTGCTCCGGGCCGGGGAGATCGGCATCGGAGCGGAGATGGCCCGCAAACGTCGATTCTCGGCACGGCATGACAGAGAACTGGCCAAAGGGCCGGCGCGTCTGGCCACCGCCCTCGACGTCGACCGTGCGTTGAACGGAGTCGACGTGGTGGACGGCCCGCAGCGGCCTCTGTCCGTCCTGCGGGGTACGCCGGTATCTCCCGACCAGGTACGGAGCGGCCCCCGTACGGGGGTGCGCGGCGACGGCTCGCACCAGCCCTGGCGCTTCTGGATCGACGGCGACCCCACGGTCAGCCCGTACCGGGCCCACGCGCCCCGCCGCCGCGCAACTTGACTCGCCCCTGCTGTTTCCCTAATGTAGTCCGAGCCGCTTGAACGAATGCACTTGTTCTTGGCGTGGTCCATCGGACCGGGCCGAGCATCGTGAGAGGGCCAACCACTACCTACGATTCACCCCTGGCGGGTGCGATTTCGGCATGCCGAAATTCTCCCGATCGACTCGATTATGAGTCGCCGAGGAAATCCGCTAATGTAGTGACCACGCCGAAAGGGAAACGCGAAAGCGAAGAACTGGAAAGCGAAACAGCAGGAACCCGCTTCGGCCGGGAATCGGACACGAAAGAGTCTGATAGAGTCGGAA
>NZ_JBSFUO010000032.1:0-60481 GCF_053591835.1 Streptomyces sp. NPDC002911
CTGCTGAACCTCGGCAACGCCACCGGTCACCCCTCGTTCGTCATGTCCAACAGCTTCGCGGACCAGACCCTGGCCCAGATCGAGCTGTTCACGAAGCCCGAGGCGTACCCGACCGATGTCTACGTGCTGCCGAAGCACCTGGACGAGAAGGTCGCCCGGCTCCACCTCGACGCGCTCGGCGTGAAGCTCACGACCCTGCGCCAGGAGCAGGCCGACTACATCGGCGTCCCGGTCGAAGGCCCGTACAAGTCCGACCTCTACCGCTACTGACCGCAGAGTGACCCACGTCACTCCGAAAGCGCTTGGTGTGCGCATGACAATATGTCACTATTCCCGTACGTCACCCCTGCCCGAAATCTGCTCGGGCGTGCGGCACAGCGACGTCAACACAGCCAACTTCCGTTCCGAAGAACGGAAGTTGGCTTTTTTCTGCCTCGGCATCGTCGGCGGGCCGCTTCTCCGATCGAAAGGCAGTGCGCAATGGCAGTCCCACCAGCCCTAGCGGCGACCACCAGCGCCCCCTCGCAGCGCCGACCCACGCTGCCCTCGCTGACCGGCATCCGGTTCCTCGCGGCCCTGCTCGTATTCCTCGCCCACAGCACGATGCTCTTCAACCCCCTTGACCCGAAGGCGCCGTTCACCCTCTTCCACGACCCCAACGTCGCGAAGCCGCTGGCCGGCTTCTTCGACTCCGCCGGGAACATCGGAGTCTCCTTCTTCTTCGTGCTCAGCGGCTTCGTGCTGACCTGGTCCTCGACGCCGGGGGACCGGTTCACCCGGTTCTGGCGGCGCCGCGCGCTGAAGGTCTACCCGAACCACATCGTGACCTGGGCGCTGGCGATGTGGCTGTTCGCCTCCGCCACCCCGCTCCACGCCTGGCTGCCCAACCTGTTCCTGGTCCACACCTTCAGCAACCGGGTCGACACCGTGCAGAGCGTCAACTTCCCCTCCTGGTCGCTCTGTGCGGAAGTCCTCTTCTACGCCCTCTTCCCGCTGTTCATCGCTCTGGTACGGCGGATCGCGGAGAACAGGCTGTGGCTGTGGGCCGGCGGGATGGTCGCCGGCGTGGCGGGCGTGACCGTCCTGACGCGGTACATCCCCGGCGACGCCCGCCTCCCCGGGCTCGAACTGGCCATCAACCAGCAATGGTTCAGCTACGCGTTCCCGCCGCCACGCCTGTTCGAGTTCGTCCTGGGCATGATGCTCGCCCGCATCGTCATCGCGGGCCTGTGGCCGCGCATCGGCCTGCTGCCCTCGGCGGCCCTCTTCGCCGTCGGGTACTACGGCGCGATCGCCGCCCCCGCCCCGTACAGCTTCAGCCTCACCACCATCGTCCCGACCGGCATGATCATCTGCGCCGCGGCCGCCAGGGACGTACAGGGCGAGGGCGGCTGGCTGGCCGGCCGGACCATGGTGTGGCTGGGCAAAGTCTCCTTCGCCTTCTACATGGCCCAGGTTCTGGTGCTCTTCTACGGGCGCCCCGAGCTGCTCGACGGACGCACCTTCACCACCGGCACGGCCCTGATTCTCCTGGCCGGCCTGTTCCTGGCGAACCTGCTGGCCGCCTGGCTGCTGCACAGCCTGGTGGAGGCACCGGTGATGCGCCGCTGGAGCCACAGCAGGAAGCGGCCCGCACCGCCCTCACCGCCCACGCCGCAGAGCGCGCCCCGCAACACGGAGCACGTTCCGACCGGCGAAACCGTATGACCTCCCAGGGAGCTGAACGCGTTGACTCCACCGACCTCGCCAGAGGGCGCACCAGAGAAGTACCGGACGCGTTCCATCGGCACCGGACGCGCCCACGCCAAGGCGATTCTGCTCGGTGAACACGCGGTCGTGTACGGAGCCCCGGCGCTCGCCCTGCCGGTTCCGCAGCTGACGGTCATGGCAAGCGCGGGCTGGTCGCCCCACACCACGGACGACCAGTACGACGTGCTCTTCACGATGACCGGTTCCGCATCGCCGCCACTGGTCACCGAGGCCTCCAGCAGCCTGCAGAGGCTCGTCACCGAGGTCAGGACATTCCTGGGCGTCCTCGAAAGCCCGCACCTCGACGTGATCGTCGACTGCGCGGTCCCACCCGGCCGGGGACTCGGCTCCAGCGCGGCCTGCGCGCGTGCGATCGTCTTCGCCCTCGCCGACCTCTTCGGCCGCGAGATGCCGGAGAGCGCCGCCTACGACCTGGTGCAAAGGGCCGAGAGCGTGGCGCACGGCCGGGCCAGCGGCGTCGACGCCAGGACCGTCGGCGCGAGCGCCCCACTGCTGTTCCAGCACGGTGAGGTCCACGAACTGCCCGTCAACGTGGACGGGTTGTTCATCATCGCTGACAGCGGCGACATGGGCCGGACCAAGGACGCGGTCCAGCTCCTGCGCGCCGCATTCCGGAAACAGGCGGGCGCACAGGAGAAATTCGTGCGCCGCGCCTCGGAACTGACCGACCAGGCCCGGCGGGCCCTCGCCGAGGGCAGGCCCGAGGAACTCGGCAACTGCCTCACGGACAACCACGAACTGCTGCGCACGGCCGGCCTCAGCACCGGCCGGATCGACGCGCTGGTCGACGCGGCACTCGCCGCGGGCAGCCTCGGCGCCAAGATCACCGGAGGCGGTCTGGGGGGCTGCGCGATCGTCCTGACCCGGATGGAACAGGCCCGGGAGGTCACCCGGCGGCTGCACGAAGCCGGCGCCGCGCAGACCTGGGCCCTCCCGCTGAAGGGACCTTCCCACCATGCGAGCTGACCAAGAAGCCGCCCAGGCCCGGGCCCAGGAACGGTACACCGCCCAACGTGCCACGGCCGTCGCATACCCGAACATCGCCCTGATCAAGTACTGGGGCAAGCGCGACGAGCGGCTCGTCCTGCCGCACACCAGCAGCCTCTCCATGACCCTGGACATCTTCCCGACGATCACCCAGGTCCGCCTCGGCACCGAGGCCGGGCACGACACGGTGACGCTCGACGGCCGACCGGTGACGGGCGAAGCGCTGCGGCGTGTCACCGCGTTCCTGGACCTGGTGCGGGAGCGGGCCCGCTCCTCGAGGAGTGCCGTCGTGGACACCGAGAACACCGTCCCCACCGGGGCGGGTCTCGCGTCCTCGGCGAGCGGCTTCGCCGCGCTCACCGTCGCCGCCGCCCGCGCCTACGGACTCGACCTCGACGCCAGGGCGCTGTCGCGGCTTGCCCGGCGCGGCTCCGGATCGGCTTCCCGCTCGCTGTTCGGCGGCTTCGCCCAGTGGCACGCGGGGCCGCCCGACGCACCGGCAGAAGACGCCGACCTCGCCTCCTACGCCGAACCGGTGCCCGTGGACAAACTCGACCCGGCCCTGGTCATAGCCGTCGTCGACGCGGGCCCCAAGGCCGTGTCAAGCCGTGCGGCCATGCGGCGGACCGTCGCCACATCGCCGCTGTACGAGCCGTGGGCCCGCTCCAGCACCGACGACCTGACCGGCATGCGGACGGCGCTGCGGAGCGGCGATCTCGACGCGGTGGGGGAGATCGCCGAGCGCAACGCACTCGGCATGCACGCGACCATGCTCGCGGCGCGCCCGGCGGTCCGCTATCTGGCGCCGGCCACGCTCAGCGTGCTCGACACCGTACTCCGGCTCCGACAGGACGGAACTCCGGCCTACGCGACCATGGACGCCGGACCCAACGTCAAGGTGCTCTGCCACCGGGCGGACGCCGAGCGGGTCGCCGACGCCGTGCGCGGCGCCGCCCCGGGCGCCGCGGTGCACCTCGCAGGGCCGGGCCCCGCCGCCCGTCTCCTCGCCCGGGACGGACGATGACCTCCCGGCGCACGGTGGTGCGCAGCGCGCCGGGCAAACTGTTCGTCGCGGGCGAGTACGCGGTGGTGGAACCCGGCACCCCCGCGATCCTGGTGGCCGTGGACCGGGAGATCACGGTCACCGTGTCCGACGCCGCCACGACCCACGGGGTGATCTCCTGCGACCTCGGCCCGCGGACCAGGCCGGCCCACGTGGTGGCCGCGAAAGCGACCGTGAGCCGTCTGCTGGCCGAACACGGCATGCCCATGCCCACGCTGGACGTCTCCACCCACAGCCAACTGCACGAGAGAGGCCGCAAGTTCGGACTCGGATCGAGCGGCGCGGTCACGGTGGCGACCGTCCGTGCCGTCGCGGCGTTCTGCGGCCTGGAGCTCTCCCACGACCACCTGTTCCGGCTCGCCCTCCTCGCCACCGCCCGGATCGACCCCAAGGGCTCCGGCGGTGATCTCGCCGCCAGCACCTGGGGCGGCTGGATCGCCTACCGGGCGCCCGACCGCGACCTCGTCCTCGACCTGGCCCGCCGCCGCGGCGTCGCCGAAGCACTGCACACACCCTGGCCCGGCTACGACGTACGCCGGCTTCCGCCGCCCCGCGGGCTCGCCCTGGAGGTCGGCTGGACCGGACGGCCCGCCTCCACCACGTCCCTCGTGGCCGCCCTGCACAGGCGGACCTGGCGGGGCAGCGCCGCGCACCGGACGTTCGTCAAGACCTCCACCGACTTCGTACACGCCGCGGCCGCAGCCCTGGAAACCGGCGACCGAACCGGCCTCCTACGCCAGATCCGGCGCGCCCGGCACGAACTCGCACGCCTCGACGAGGACGCCGACCTCGGCATCTTCACGACCGAACTGACGGCGCTGTGCGACGCCGCCGAATCCGTCGGCGGCGCGGCCAAACCCTCAGGGGCAGGGGGCGGCGACTGCGGCATCGCCCTGCTGGACGCCGACGCGTCCCCGGACATCGCCCACGTACGCGAACGGTGGGCCGCGGCGGGGGTGCGGCCCCTGCGGATCCGTCCCGCGAAGGAAAGACACGAGGAGGACCGGCATGACCGGCATGATCGGGCAACGCAAGGATGACCACGTCCGGCTCGCTGCCGAGCAGCAGCGCGCGCACAGCGGACGCAACCAGTTCGACGAGGTGTCGTTCGTCCACCACGCCCTGGCCGGCATCGACCGGCCGGACGTCTCGCTGGCCACGACCTTCGCCGGCATCTCCTGGCAGGTGCCGCTGTACGTCAACGCGATGACCGGCGGCTCCGTCAAGACCGGCATCATCAACCGCGACCTGGCCGTCGCCGCCCGCGAGACCGGGGTACCCCTCGCGTCGGGATCCATGAGCGCCTACTTCAAGGACCCCGCCTGTGCGGACACCTTCAGTGTGCTGCGCACCCACAACCCGGACGGGTTCGTGCTGGCCAACGTCAACGCGAACGCCTCCAGCGAACAGGCGCGGCGCGCCGTCGGCCTGCTGCGGGCCGACGCACTGCAGATCCACGTCAACACCGTGCAGGAAACGGTGATGCCGGAGGGCGACCGGTCCTTCTCCGCCTGGGTCCCGCAGATCCGGAAGATCGCGGCGGCCGTCGACATCCCCGTCATCGTCAAGGAGGTCGGATTCGGCCTGAGCCGCGAGAGCGTCCTGACACTACGGGACCTCGGCGTCTCGGTGGCGGACACCGGCGGCCGGGGCGGCACCGACTTCGCCCGCATCGAGAACGGCCGGCGCGAACTCGCCGACTACGCCTACCTCCACGACTGGGGCCTGTCCACCGCCGCCTGTCTCCTGGACACGCAAGGCGCCGGCCTTCCCGTCCTCGCCTCCGGCGGCGTCCGCCACCCGCTCGACGTCGCCCGCGCCCTGGCGCTCGGCGCCTCGGGCGTCGGCGTGTCCGGAGGATTCCTCCGCACACTCCTGGACGGCGGTGTGTCCGCGCTCATCGAGCAGATCTCGACATGGCTCGACCAGCTGGCGGCGCTGCAGACCATGCTCGGCGCACGCACCCCCGCCGACCTGGCCCACTGCGATCTGACGATCCGCGGCGACCTCCGCTCCTTCTGCACCGACCGGGGCATCGACACGCGGCCGCTCGCCCAGCGGACCCGTGCCGTCGACGCCCACGAGCTGACGGGAAGTACACGATGACTGACGCACACGCGATAGCCGGCGTCCCGATGAAGTGGGTGGGGCCCCTTCGCATTTCGGGGAACGTCGCCACCACCCAGACCCCGGTCCCGCTCGCCACCTACGAGACGCCGCTGTGGCCCTCCGTAGGCCGCGGGGCCAAGGTCTCCATGCTGGCCGAACACGGCATCGTCGCCACCCTCGTCGACGAACGGATGACCCGGTCGGTACTCGTCGAGGCGGTGGACGCCGGGACCGCGTACACCGCCGCGCAAACCATCAAGGCGCGGACCGACGAACTGCGCGACGTGGTACGCGGCTGCAGCCGGTTCGCCGAACTCATCGGCATCCGGCACGAGATCACGGCCAATCTGCTGTTCATCCGGTTCGAGTTCTCCACCGGTGACGCCTCCGGGCACAACATGGCGACGCTCGCCTCCGACGCACTCCTGAAGCACCTTCTGCAGACGGTCCCGGGTATCTCCTACGGCTCGATCTCCGGAAATTACTGCACGGACAAGAAAGCAACGGCGGTCAACGGAATCCTGGGCCGCGGCAAGAACGTGATCACCGAACTGCTCGTGCCCCGCGACGTCGTCGAGAACGTCCTGCACACATCGGCGGCGAAGATCGTCGAGCTGAACCTCCGCAAGAACCTGCTCGGCACCCTGCTGGCCGGCGGAATCCGCTCAGCCAACGCCCACTTCGCGAACATGCTGCTCGGGTTCTACCTCGCGACGGGCCAGGACGCGGCCAACATCGTCGAGGGCTCCCAGGGCATCACCATGGCGGAGGACCGCGGCGGCGACCTCTACTTCTCCTGCACCCTGCCCAACCTGATCGTGGGCACCGTGGGCAACGGAAAGGGCCTCGGCTTCGTCGAGACCAACCTGGCCCGGCTCGGCTGCCGGGCCGAGCGCGCCCCCGGCGAGAACGCCCGCCGCCTCGCGGTCATCGCGGCGGCGACCGTCCTCTGCGGTGAACTCTCGCTCCTCGCCGCCCAGACGAACCCCGGCGAACTCATGCGCGCACACCTCCTGTTGGAACGCGACAACCAGACAGCAAAGGTCGGTGCCTAGAACATGGCCGGTGAATCCGCGATCGGAATACACGATCTGTCGTTCGCGACGACCGAGTTCGTCCTGCCGCACACGGAACTCGCCGCGCACAACGGCACCGAAATCGGCAAATACCACGTGGGCATCGGCCAGCAGTCGATGAGCGTGCCCGCCGCCGACGAGGACATCGTCACCCTGGGCGCAGCCGCCGCCGAACCCCTCATCGCCCGGCACGGCACCGACCGTATCCGTACGGTCCTCTTCGCGACGGAGTCATCGATCGACCAGGCCAAGTCGGCCGGAGTGTACGTCCATTCGCTGCTCGGGCTGCCCTCGGCCACCCGCGTCGTCGAACTCAAGCAGGCATGCTACGGGGCGACGGCCGGCTTGCAGTTCGCCCTCGGTCTCGTCCACCGCGACCCCGAGCAGCAGGTCCTGGTGATCGCGAGCGACATCTCCAAGTACGAGCTCGACAGCCCGGGGGAGGCGACGCAGGGCGCGGCCGCCGTGGCCATGCTCGTCGGCAGAGACCCCGCCCTGGTGCGCATCAAGGGCCCCTCGGGCCTGTTCACCGCCGACGTCATGGACTTCTGGCGGCCCAACTACCGGGAAGCCGCACTGGTCGACGGCCAGGAGTCCATCACCGCGTATCTCCAGGCGGTCGAGGGCACCTGGAAGGACTACACGGAGCAGGGCGGCCACGCCCTGCACGAGTTCAGCGCCTTCTGCTACCACCAGCCGTTCACGAAGATGGCCCACAAGGCACACCGCCACCTGCTCAACACCAGCGGGCACGACACCGACGAGACCGACATCAAGCGGGCCATCGCGCTGACCACGGCCTACAACGCGGTCGTCGGCAACAGCTACACCGCGTCCGTGTACCTCGGCCTCGCCGCGCTGCTCGACCAGGCCGACGACCTCACCGGCAGCTCCATCGGCTTCCTCAGCTACGGCTCCGGCAGCGTCGCCGAGTTCTTCGCCGGACAGGTCATGCCCGGCTACCGGGACCACCTGCGCACCAAGGAGCACCGCGAGGCGATCGAGCGGCGCACACCGCTCGACTACGCCGCCTACCGCGAGCTGCACGGACGGTCCTTCCCGGCCGACGGGGGAGACCACCCCACCCAGGCGCAGACCACCGGGGCCTTCCGGCTCGCGGCCCTGCGCGGACACAAGCGCATCTACGAAAGGCGCTAGAGACACATGGCCGACATCGCGATCCTCGGCACGGGCGCCTATGTACCGGACCGCATCGTCTCCAACGACGAAGTCAGCACGGCCGCGGGCGTCGACGACGCCTGGATCGTCCGCAAGACGGACATCCGGGAACGGCGCTGGGCCGCCCCCGGCCAGGCCACCTCGGACCTGGCCACGGCCGCCGGACGGGCCGCCCTCGCGTCGGCCGGCATCACCGCCGACCAGCTCACCGCGATCGTGGTCGCCACCTCCACACCGGACCGGCCGCAGCCGCCCACCGCAGCGTACGTGCAGCACAACCTCGGCGCGGTGGGAGCGGCGGCGTTCGACATCAACGCCGTGTGCTCCGGAGAAGTCTTCGCACTCGGCGCCGTCGAGGGCATGCTCGCGCGGCGCGGCGGCCACGCGCTGGTCATCGGCGCCGACCTGTACTCCCGCATCCTGAACCCCGCCGACCGCAGAACCGTCGTGCTGTTCGGCGACGGCGCCGGGGCGATGGTCCTGGGCCCAGGCGGTGCGGGAGCACGCGTACGGCACCTCTCACTGCACACCTTCGGCGAACTGACGGACCTGATCCGGGTGCCCGCGGGCGGCAGCCGGCAACCCCTCGACCCGGCCGGAATCGACGCAGGCCAGCAGTACTTCGCCATGGACGGACGCGGGGTGCGCAGCTTCGTCGAGGAACAACTCCCTCCCCTGGTGAAGCAGTTCCTGCACGACGCCGGCACCGCCCCCGGCGACATCCGCCACTTCGTCCCGCACCAGGCCAACGGTGTCCTGCTCAACGCGGTCTTCGCGGACCTGGGCCTGCCGCAGGCATCCCTGCACCTCACCCTCACCCGCTACGGCAACACCGGCGCCGCGTCCATCCCGATCACCCTGGACGCGGCGGCCCGCGCCGGAGCCCTGCGGCCCGGCGACCTCATCCTCCTCGCCGGCTTCGGCGGCGGCATGGCGGCAGGACTCGCCCTGGTCGAGTGGTGAACAGGCCCCTGGGGCCGGCACCCCGAGGCCCTGCCGCTTTCGCCCCGTTGTCCCAGCACCGGCAGAAACGGTAAACATGACAGGCAGACCCCACACGGTGTGCGTGATAGGTGCCGGACCGCGCGGACTCTCCGTGCTCGAGCGCCTGTGCGCCAACGCCCGTGCCCTCCCCGAGGACAGCACCCTCCACATCCACGTGGTCGACCCCTACCCGCCGGGCCCCGGCAAGGTGTGGCGGACCGACCAGTCGCGGCACCTGCTCATGAACACCGTGGCCGGCCAGATCTCCCTGTTCACCGACGCCACCGTCGACCTGCGCGGTCCACTGGAACCAGGGCCGAGCCTGCACCAGTGGGCGGTGGCACTCGCGGCGGGCGAGGTGGACGGCGACCCCCCGGCACACATCCTGCGCGAGGCCCGCGAACTGGGCCCCGACACCTACCCGACGCGCGCGTTCCACGGCCACTACCTGCGGTGGGTCTACCAGCACACCGTCGAAGGCGCACCCCCGAACATCACGGTCACCGCGCACCGCGCCCGCGCCGTGGCCCTCCACGACGACCCCGACACCGCTCACGGCACCCGCCAGCACGTGGAGCTGAGCGACGCGACCCGGCTGACCGGACTCGACGCGGTGATCCTCTGCCAGGGCCACCTCCCCGCGCGACCCGACACCACCGAACGCCAGTTCGCCGCCCGGGCAAGCCGGTCCGGGCTCACACACATCCCCCCGGCCAACCCGGCGGACGTCGACCTCGACGTACTGACCCCGGACACACGAGTGCTGCTGCGCGGACTCGGCCTGAACTTCTCCGACTACACCGCCCAGCTCACCCTCGGACGCGGCGGGACCTTCACCCGGACCGGCGGCCGCCTCGTCTACCACGCCTCCGGCTCCGAGCCCCGGCTCTACGCGGGATCCCGGCGCGGCATCCCCTACCAGGCCCGCGGCGAGAACGAGAAGGGCCCGCACGGCCGCCACGAGCCACTCCTGCTCACCCCCGCGCACATCGCCGCACTGCGCCGCTCCGCGCGCGGCGCCGGTCTCGACTTCAAGGCCGACCTGTGGCCGCTGATCACGCGGGAAGCCGAAACGGTCTACTACACCACGCTGCTCAGGTCCCGCGGGGACACCCACCAGGCCCAGCGGCTGCAGGACGACTACCTGAACGCCGACGGCAGCGAGCGGCAGACCGCCTCCATCCTCGACACGTACGGCATCGGGGACAAGGACCGCCTGGACTGGGACCTGCTGGCCCGGCCCTACCGCAACCGGAAGTTCACCGGCCCGCAGGACTTCACCGGCTGGCTCCTCGACCACCTGCGCCAGGACGTCGCGGAAGCCAGAGCCGGCAACGTCAACGGCCCGCTCAAGGCAGCACTCGACGTCCTGCGGGACCTGCGCAACGAGATCCGCCTGGCCGTCGACCACAGCGGCCTGCACGGTGATTCGTACCGCACCGACCTGGACGGCTGGTACACCCCGCTCAACGCCCACCTGTCCATCGGCCCGCCCGCGCGCCGCGTCGAGGAGCTGATCGCGCTGATCGAGGCCGACGTACTGCGGATCGTCGGGCCGAGCCTGCGGGTGACCGCCGGACACACCGGATACGCCGTCGACTCGCCGCTCGTGCCCGGGTCGGCGGTCACCGCGGACGCGCTCGTCGAGGCCCGGCTGCCCGCCATCACCCTGACCCGCACCAACGACGCACTGCTGCGCCATCTCCTGACCACCGGACAGTGCACCACCTACCGCATCCGCAACCGCTCCCACGGCGCCTACGAGAGCGACGGCATGGCCGTCACCGAGCGGCCCTTCCACCTGATCGACGCCGCCGGGCGCCCGCACCCGAACCGCTTCGCCTTCGGAGTGCCCACCGAGTCGGTGCACTGGGTGACGGCCGCGGGCATCCGCCCGGGCGTGAACTCGGTGACACTCACGGACGCCGACGCCATCGCCCGCGCGGCACTCGCCCGCGCCACGGCGCCCGGACAGGACGCCCCCACAGAACAAGGACTCATCCATGCCCAGTGACCACCACCTTCCGGCCCCGGCACCACCGGACTTCGGGCTGCTCTCGCCGGTCTGGGCGGACACCCCCGTCGTGGCCGCCGTCTCCGATCACGCATGGCTGCAGGCCATGCTGGACGCGGAAGCGGCGCTGAGCCGGGCGCAGGCACGGCTCGGCACGGTGCCCGAGGCGGCCGCGCGGGTGATCACCGAATCCGCGCGGGCCGACCAACTCGACCTGCCTGCCCTGGCCGCGCAGGCACGCCAGTCCGCCAACCCCGTGGTGGCGCTGGTCAGGGAATTCACCGCGCTGGTCGCGCGCACGGACCCGGACGCGGCCGTGTACGTACACCGCGGATCAACCAGCCAGGACATCCTCGACACGGCGACCGTCCTGGTCGCCGACCGGGCCCTGAGCCTGATCCGTACCGACCTGCAAGACGTCACGCACGCCCTGGCCGCACTCGCCGAAACACACCGCGACACCTTGATGGCCGGCCGCACCCTGACCCTGCACGCGCTACCCACGACGTTCGGCCTGAAGGCCGCGGGCTGGCGCGACCTCGTCCTGGACGCGCTCGAGAAGCTGGACCGGCTCAGCACAGACGGACTGCCCGTCCAACTCGGCGGCGCCGCAGGAACCTTGGCCGGATACCTGCAACACGCCGGGGACGCAGACCCGGCCGCCTACGTCGCGGACCTCACGGACGCGTTCGCGGACGAACTGGGCCTGTCCGCTCCGCTGCTGCCCTGGCACGTCCTGCGCACCCCCGTGGTGGACCTGGCCGCGGGGACGGCGTTCACCTGCGGCGCCCTGGGCAAGATCGCGGTCGACGTGCTGTCCCTGACCCGCACCGAGGTCGCGGAGGTACACGAACCGGCCCCCGCCGGCCGCGGCGCGTCCTCGGCGATGCCGCACAAGCGCAATCCCGTCCTGGCCACAGCCATCCGGTCCGCCGCCCTGCAGACGCCACAGCTCGCCGCGACCGTACTGGGCTGCATGCTGAGCGAGGACGAGCGGTCCGCCGGAGCCTGGCACGCGGAATGGGAGACACTGCGCGCCCTGCTGCGACTCACCGGCGGCGCGGCACACCAAGCGGTGGAGCTCACCTCACAACTGACCGTGGACGTGGACCGCATGCGCACCAACACCGAGCTCACCGGCGGCCGGATCGTCTCCGAACGGATCGCCGCCACCCTGGCCCCGCTGCTCGGCAAGGCACAGGCACGGGACCTGCTCAACGAAGCGTCGGCGCGGTCGGCACACACCGGCGAGCCCCTCGCAGAAGTGCTGCGCCAGGACGACCGGACCTCGGCGCTCCTCGCCGGGGCCCGGCTCACCGACCTGTTCGAGGCCCGGGCCTACACGGGGGCCGCCGGTGTGCTGACCGAGCGCGCACTGTCCCGGCAGGCTCTCAGCCCCGGCGCCGTAAGGCGATCTCGGTGAGTTCCTCTATGTCGAACTCCGAGCGCCCCGGCGTGCCGTAGCGCGTCAGCTTCCCCCGGCTCACCCACTTCCGGATGGTGGCCTCCGACACGCCTGCCGCGAGGGCGGCGACACTCGTCGGAATGAGCCGGTGCCGTGGCGGCCTGTTCACGCGGCGCCCTCTCGCTGCCGGTTCATGAGCTGCCGCAGCACGAGCCATTCCCGCATCTCCCAGGAGTGTCCCGAGGAGCAGCTGATGCTGCTCCTCCGTGACGACGCGAAAATCTGTGGCGGAGCGGTGATGTCTCCCGTGCAGTCATCCACGACACACGCCTCCGCGAACACACGGTGACCGGCGTGCTCCGGGTCGAGGACGCGCAGCAGATCGAGGCGCAGCCCCTCGAGCTCATCGGCGAAGTCAGCGGCCGGCGGCTGGGCGGTGAGCCACTGCAGATGACGCGTCAGGAAGCGCGTGAGCTGCGTGACCTGGCGATCCGGCGCGGGAACGGCGAGCCCCTCCACCACGACCTCCGCCCACGATCCGAGGACGGCGACGATGTTGTACCGGGTGTCCAGCACGGACACGTCCAGACGGTCCCGCTTCCGGCTCCCGGACACCTTCGTAGGATTGCTCATCCGCCTCGTCGACGACGACATGTGGTGCAGACACTCCTGATACAGGCCGGGAAGAACACGCAGGTTGCGCTCCAGCTGCCGGACACAGGGGGTGCACAAGGCGGACCCGATGGCAGTGCGGATTTCCTGGACGTGGCTCCGGGGGCATACGTCGAACTCCATTGGATCTCCTTCGCGAGGTGACTCGCCCTGCGATCGGCGTGGATTGCATGCACATGGAAAAGGGGACGCGATGGCGGCGTCCGCTCGGCACTCCTCATGCTTCTCCATGGAGGAATTTGAGCGTTTCATGAGCGATCCTGAGTGTCAATGTTCGGTCTGTGCTGCGAGAGTGATAATCAAGCGGCGTGAAAAGCCCGGTCCATCGCCGCTGAAGAGAGGCCCTAGGCCCATTCAAGGTTTATGGGTGCGCAGCCGGTGTACGCACGGCCGAAAAGTCCTCAACTGCCCCGCTGGAAACCACGCAGCGCGCGAACCGCCCGGCCGACCCGAACCGCCACCTCTCGCCGAACGGGCGCTCCGCACCCGTCACAGCTCCTGTCTCGCCCCGCCGGAGAACCGGTCGAGTCACACTCGCGCGCAGCTCGGACGCCGTTGCCCGGCCGGGAGACCCACGGATAGCGTTCCAGGCCCCCGCAGCCGCCCTGAGAGCGCCGACGACGATACGACCGCACCGGCCGGTGGAGGAGTGCCGCCATGCCGACCCCGCACCCTCGCACGACGAGATCGCCGCCCGGGCACTCACCCAAGATCACGCCATGGCCGGCGCCGCCCCGGACCACCGCACGTCCGGCGAACCGGCGGCCCTCGCACGGCCCGCCCCGAACCCCGGCCTCGCGCCGGGCCGCTCCGGCGCGCGGGAGCCCGCAACCCTCCTCGCCGCCCAGCAGAAGACCGCGTGGACGAGGCCGCCTGAGCCGGGACGCCGCCGCGGTGAGCACGGAGGAACAGGATGACCAGGGGCGAGGACCTCGAGAAACTGCGAGCTCTGCCGGGTGCGAGCGTCCACCGGAACCCGGGCAGCGAGAGCGGACCGCAGAGCGCGGCCCCGGCCGACGCCCTGGCGGCGCTGGAGCAGCTTTCGCCCCTGGAGCGCGCCCTCCTCGTCCTGCGAGACGTCTTCGCGTGCACTCTCCCCCAGATCGCGGCGGCACTGGGCCGCTCGCAGGAGGCGTGCCGCCGACTCGCAGCCACCCTCCCACCGGCCGGCCACGCATGGCCCCGGCGCATCGACGGGGCCGAGAACGTGGCCCGGGCGTTCGCCGCGACCATCCCCCCGCTCATGCGGATCGGCATCACCCTGGAACTGCAGCCGGTCGACGGCCGGCCGGGCGTGATCTTCCGCGACCGATACGGCGAGATCCGGGGCGCACTGGCACTCGACATCGTCGACGGACGGATCCGGACGTTTTGTGTGGTGCCCGGCCCCGAAGAGCCCGGTGAACAACAGGAAAAATAATTCAGCACATCATCTGCCGGGGCGCCGGTCGAATACAACTGGAGCGCCCGCCGTGCACTCAAGAATTCTGTTGCGCAAGCATTCCGGACGGCGCAGTATTGGATCCGGCATCCTGCGGTGCGAGCAAAACCCGCCCGTAACACCCCCCTTTCGTTGATCAAAACGCCCTCCCTTCATGGGCCGTCAGCAGACGACACCGATGAACCGGAGCGTCATGGAGGACGTCAGGCGGGGGATCCGAATCCGCGGGCCACTGCAGCAACCCGAATAAAGCGAACCTCCGCACATACGCAAAGTGGGCGAAGCGCTTGCCACACGCCCCGCGCCCGTCCGGCGCGGGCGGTGCCACCCGGCAACCCGCACCTGAAGGCCACGCCCGAGACGACACCCCACGCGCCACCACCGAGACCGATACCGGCTTCGCGGGCAAGCGCCGCACCTCGCACCGCGACCCCCCGCCTCAACCCGTGGCACGCCAGATCCATGATCTCGTCCCGGACCGCCTGACCCACCAGGAAGTGGAGCCATGACCGGCATCCCAGCCATCAGCCCGTACCCGCTGCCCACCGCGGGCGACGTCCCCGCACCCGTCGTGGACTGGACCGCCGAACCGGACCGTGCGGTCCTTCTCGTCCACGACATGCAGCGGTACTTCCTCGAACCGTTCCCCGACGGCCTGCGCAAGGACCTGGTCCGCAACGCGGCGCTGCTGCGCGAGCGCTGCGCCACCCGCGGCATCCCGGTCGCCTACACCGCCCAGCCCGGCGGCATGACCGACGAACAGCGCGGCCTGCTCAAGGACTTCTGGGGCCCCGGCATGCGCCCCGACCCCCAGGACCGCCAAGTGGTCGACGCACTCGCCCCCGCCGCACACGACCGGCTGCTCACCAAGTGGCGCTACAGCGCGTTCTTCCAAACCGGCCTGCTGCAATGGATGCGCGAACAGGGCCGCGACCAGATCATCCTGTGCGGTGTCTACGCACACGTCGGAGTGCTCGCCACCGCCGTCGAAGCCTTCACGAACGACATCCAGCCCTTCCTCGTCGCCGACGCCACCGCCGACTTCTCCCACACCCACCACCACTCGGCCCTCCGCTACGCCGCCGAACGCTGCGCCCTGGTCACCACGGTCGACGAAGTGTTCGCATGACGTACGGACACAAGACGTCCGGCGACCTGCTGGAGCGGGCGCTGGCGGGGGAACTGGAGGCATTCGCCCTGCTGCACCGGCCCGGCACCACCGGGTCCGGCACCGTGGACGTCCTGGCGGGCCCGGTGTCCCAGCCCGCCACACTGGCCGACATCGCACTGCCCCCAGGACAGGACCCCGGCGCCCGCCACGAGGCCCTGGTCCTCGTGCCCTACCGGCAGCTCGCCGAGCGCGGCTTCGCCTGCGCGGACGACGGGACGCCGCTCGTGACGATGACCGTGACCGACGGACAACAGCTGCCGCTCAGCGAAACCCTGGCCCGCCTCCCCGCTGTGCCGACCCCCCTGGCCGGCGCCGGATTCGACATCGACGACGAAGCGTACGAGGAGGTGGTGCGCCGCGTCGTCAAGGAGATGATCGGCACCGGCGAGGGCGCCAACTTCGTCATCAAGCGCACCTTCACCGCCGACATCACGGACTACGGTCCACACAGCGCCCCGGCCCTGTTCCGCCGCCTCCTGGAACGCGAATCAGGCGTGCACTGGACGTTCCTCATCCACACCGGCACCCGCACCCTGGTCGGCGCCTCGCCCGAGCGCCACATCAGCCTCCAGGACGGCACGGCCGTCATGAACCCCATCAGCGGCACCTACCGCTATCCGGACTCCGGCCCCACCCTCTCGGGCGTCCTCGACTTCCTGGGCGACCGCAAGGAGACCGACGAGCTGTACATGGTGCTCGACGAGGAACTCAAGATGATGGCCCGCATCTGTGCGGACGGCGGCCGGGTCGTGGGCCCCCACCTCAAGGAGATGGCCAGGCTCGCGCACACCGAGTACTTCATCGAGGGACGCACCGACCAAGACGTGCGCGACATCCTGCGCGAGACGATGTTCGCGCCCACCGTCACCGGCAGCCCGCTGCAGAACGCCTGCCGGACCATCCACCAGTACGAGCCGGGCGGCCGCGGCTACTACAGCGGAACCGCCGCGCTCATCGGACGGGACGCCGACGGCCGGCGCGTCATGGACTCCGCGATCCTCATCCGAACCGCGGACATCACCCCCGAAGGGCGCATCGGTATCGGCGTGGGCGCCACCATCGTGCGGCACTCCGATCCGGCCTCCGAGGCGGCGGAGACCCGCACCAAGGCGGCCGGACTCCTCGCGGCCCTCGGCGGCGACGGCACGGAAGGCTTCGCCGGCCACCCGAGCGTGCGGCGGGCACTTCAGCGGCGCAACGACCCCCTCGCCGACTTCTGGCTGGCCCGCACCACGGCCCGCACCCCGGCACCCAACGACCTGGCCGGGCGCAGCATCCTCGTGGTGGACGCCGAGGACACCTTCACCGCGATGATCGACCACCAACTACGCTCCCTGGGACTGCGAGTGACGGTCCGCCGGTACGACCAGGAGTACACCTTCGAGGGTCACGACCTGATCGTGATGGGGCCAGGCCCGGGAGATCCGCAGGAAACCGCCCACCCCAAGATGCGGCACCTGCACACCGCCGTCGACACGCTGCTACGCGAACACCGGCCGTTCATCGCCGTCTGCCTCAGCCACCAGGTCCTGGGCCTCAGGCTCGGCCTGCCGCTGCGCCGCCGGGCGGTGCCCAACCAGGGCGCGCAGAAACGCATCGACCTGTTCGGCACCGCCGAACACGTCGGCTTCTACAACACCTTCTCCCTGGTCAGCGAGGACGACGTGGTCATCGCGGACCAGGTGGGCCCGGTACGGGTGAGCCGGGACCCGGTCACCGGTGAGGTGCACGCGCTGCGCGGCCCCGGCTTCGCCTCCCTCCAGTTCCACGCCGAGTCCGTGCTCACCAGGGGCGGCCCCCGCATCATCGGCACACTCCTGGCCGGCCTGCTCGCGCCCGCCGAAGCCTCCCACGCAGCCTGAACCGCCCGCACCCCTTTGCGATTTCGACGAGTGGGAGAACGAACGGATGCACACCTACGCAGTCGTCGACGCCTTCGCGCGCGAGCCCCTCACCGGGAACCCGGTGGCGGTGTTCTTCGCCGGCGACGACCTGACCTCCGACCAGATGCAGCGCATCGCACGGGAGATGAACCTGTCGGAGACCACGTTCGTGCTCCGGCCCCGGCACGACAACGCCGACGCCCACGTGCGGATCTTCACCCCCGTCAACGAACTCCCCTTTGCAGGGCATCCGTTGCTGGGTACCGCCATCGCCCTGGGCAGCCGCACGTACGCGGACCGGCTGCGGATCGGGACCGCGATGGGCGTGATCCCCTTCGAGCTCGACCGCACCGCCGGGAAGGCCGTCGCGGCGAGCATGCGGCAGCCGGTGCCCGTATGGGAACCCTTCGACCGCGCCGACGAGCTCCTCGAGGCGCTGGGCATCAGCGCGTCGACGCTCCCGGTGGACATCTACCGCAACGGGCCCCGTCACGTCCTGGTCGGTCTGGAGAGCGTCGAGGCACTCTCGAAGCTGGAGCCCGATCACCGCGCCCTGGCCCGCTTCCCCGACATGGCGGCCAACTGCTACGCGGGAGCAGGCACGTCATGGCGCAACCGGATGTTCTCGCCCGCGTACGGAGTCGTGGAGGACGCCGCCACGGGCTCCGCCGCCGGGCCCATCGCCCTCCATCTCGCCCGGCACGGACTCGCCGCGTACGGGCAACGCATCGAGATCACACAGGGCGTCGAGATCGGCCGCCCCTCACCCATGGGCGCCCTCGTGCACGGTGAAGGTGACCGGGTCGACTCCGTCGACGTCTTCGGTCACGGCGTCCTCACCATCGAAGGAATACTCCATGCCTGACCGTCCCGGCCTGCCCCCACGATCCGAGTCGCTCACCGGAGCCGTCGAGGTGGACTTCCCCCAGTTCGTGACGCCCCCGGCCGAACCGATGGGCCTGCTGGCCGCATGGCTGGAGGCCGCCGCCGCTCACGAGGTGCGCGAGCCCCGCGCCCTGGCCCTGGCCACCGCCGACGCTCACGGCCGCACCTCCTCGCGCACCGTCGTCCTCTCCTCGGTGAGCGGCGCCGGGATCACCTTCGCCACCCACGCCGACAGCCAGAAGGGCCGCGAACTGGCCGTGAACCCCTGGGCGTCCGGCGTCCTGTACTGGCGCGAGACCAGCCAGCAGGTCAGCTTCGCGGGCCCCGTGCACCGGCTGTCCGACGCCGATACACAGGCCCTGTGGTTCGCACGGCCTGCCTTCACCCACGCCATGACCACCGTGTCCCGGCAGAGCCGGCCGGTGACCGGCCTCGACCATCTCGCCGAACTACGGTCGAAGGCAAAGGAAGCGGGGCAACAGCAGCGGCCCCTGCCGCGCCCTCCGGCCTACGTCGCCTACCGGCTCGCCCCCGCCACCGTGGAGTTCTGGGCCAACGGCACCGACCGGCTGCACGAGCGGCTGCGCTACGACCGCACCGGCGACGGCTGGGAGTTCAGCCGGCTCCAGCCGTAGGACCACGGCCCGGCAACGACGAAAGACCCCCGTCACCCGCCGGAAGGGAGGCGGATGACGGGGGTCTCTTCCATTCCCGCGGCAGCTCGAGGGCAGGCACTCAGACGGAGGGCACCGCCTCGAGCACGGACGCGTGCGGCGAGGGCTCCAGGACCCGCGTGACCTTCAAGCCCGCCGCCGTGAGCAGCGTCTCGTACTCCGCGCGGGTGCGGCCCCTGCCGTTCAGGACCGTCATCATCAGCATGTCGATGGTCTTGCCCGGATGAGGCTCGTTGCCCGCCGGGATCATGGCGTTGACGGCGAGGAGCCGTCCGTGCGCGGGCATGGCACCGCGGCACGTCCGCAGGATCCGAAGGCACTGCTCGTCCGGCCAGCTGGCCAGCACGTGCTTGAGGAGGTAGACATCGGCGCCGGACGGCACGGAGACGAAGAAGTCCCCCGCCACGGCGCTCCACCGCCCGCTCAGGTCCGCAGTGTCCAGAACGTGCCCGGCCACCACGTTCTCCAGGTCGAACAGGGTGCCCGTCACGTGCGGGTTGCGCCGCAGGACCGCGCGCAGCAGCCCGCCTCGCCCGCCGCCCACGTCGACGACGCTCTTGGCCTCGGTGAAGTCGCAGACCTCGGCGATGTCGTTGCTCAGCGCCTCCGAGAACGCCGCCATGCTGGTGTTGAAGGCCCTGCCGAACTCCGGCTCGCCCGCGACGTAGTCGTAGAAGGGAATGCCGTGCAGGCCCTCGAAGGCGGTGGTGCCCGTACGGACCGCGTCGTGCAGGCGGCCCGCCGACTCCCAGAAGGGCGCCTCACCGCGCACCCGGATGTAGTCACGCAGGGACCGCTCCGCGTACGTACACAGCGGCTCGGCGAGCGGGGTGAGGTGGAAGCGGCCCTCGTCGTCCTCGCGGAAGACGCCCTTGGTGGCGAGGAACCGCAGCAGCCGGTACAGATGCGGGCCATCGGCCTCCACCAGCCCGGCGAGGTCTTCGGCGGTACGCGGGCCGGCCACCAGATGGTCGGCGACGCCGAAGCGCGCGGCGGCGTGCAGAGCCGCCGAGTACACATAGCCCAGAGCGAGTTCGAGCAGTTCGCCCGTCACCTGCGAGGTCCCGGACGGCTGCGGGTCTGCTGTGGCCCGCGGGCGAGCGCCTGCCATCGGTAAGGTCCCCTCTCCCATGCCGTACGAGGTTCAGGCGCACGGAGCGTGCACGAGGCCGGCATGCGCCCCCCAGCGTGCGCCGCGCCCGTCGCGTCCCGCTCGAGTACCGCGTGAGGACGCGCCGGAAGCGGTTCAGCACTGCTCGACCGGGCCCCGAGCGGCAAACCCCATGATTCACCTCGACCGGCCCGAACACGCTGCTGAGGGGAACTCATGGCTGATGACGCATCGCACGGCTTCACCGACGCCGCCGAGCTGCGGCGCAGGAACCGTGCCACCGTCGAGAAATACCTGGCGGACACGAAAGGGCCGGCCAGACTGCACCGGCACGAGCTGTTCGTCGAGCACGGCAGCGGCGGTCTGTGGACCACCGACACCGGGGAGCCCATCGTCATCAGGGGCCGCGACCGCCTCGCCGAGCACGGAGCCTGGTCGCTCGAGATGTTCCCGGACTGGGAGTGGTACAACATCCAGGTCTTCGAGACGCAGGACCCGGACTTCTTCTGGGTCGAGTGCGACGGGCACGGAAAAATCCGTTTCCCGGGCTATCCCGAGGGCCACTACGAAAACCACTTCCTGCACTCCTTCGCGCTCGACGACGGAAGGATCGTGCAGAATCGCGAGTTCATGAACCCGTTCCAGCAGCTGCGGGCCCTCGGCATTCCCGTCCCGACGATCAAGCGCGAGGGAATCCCCACCTGACCGCCGCGAGGCGACGGGCGGCCGGCCCGCCGAGGGCCGGCCGCCAGGACGTCAGCCGAGCAGATAACGCTGGATGGTCGGGGAGAGCAGAGCGATCAGTTCCTCACCCGACGCCGATGCGATCGGCTCCATCTTCAGGACGTAGCGGTACAAAACCACGCCCCAGACCTGCGCCGCCGCCGCGTTGATGTTGATCGCAGGAACGGCGAGCATCTCGGCGACCTGCTCGATGTCCATCGGCCTGTCATCGAGCGCGATGCCCACCTGCGCGAAGAGCTGCGAGTACAGGAAGTCGCGCAACTGCTCAGCGCCCTCCTCGGTGGTGGTCGCCGCGGCGAGGGTGGCGAGCAGCTTCGGCCTCACCTCGGGGTCTTCCCAGCGGGTCAGGGCCGAGCGCAGAAGACTCTCGGCCAACTGCTCGCGCGGCCCGCCGAGCGACGCCGCGCCGGCCTGGGCGAGCACACCCCCCAGCGAGCTCAGGGCGGCCATGCCCTCTCCGGTCTGAGCGACTTGAGACATCTCATTCCCTCCTGATTCCTGTCGTCACGCGACCTTCGTCGCGCAGAGAACGGCTTCCACGGGGAGGGCGTTCTTCGGCATGGCGGCCGGGTCCTCGGCGACCGCCTTGGTGACCTCGAAACCGCACTCCTCTATCCAGCGCCGCCACGTCGACAGCTTCTGCGGCCCGCCCTGGCCCATGGCACAGCCGATGAAGAAGCTGGGGTAGAAGTCGACGGTGTAGTTGTCGGGGTCCTTGATGTCCTCGGGGAACACCGGCACCAGGACGTTGATCGTCCCGCCGGCCTCCAGCGACCGGTGGACGCCCTTGAGGATCCTGAACACGTCACCCCTGTCGAACATGGGCAGGAAGTGCTTGATCAGTACGGTGTCGAACCCCGTGGGCACTTCCTCGAAGACGTCACCGCCGATGAAGGAACAGTGCTCCTCCACACCATGGGCCTTGAAGTTCTCCAGGCATTCCTCCTCCTTCGCCGGCAGGTCGAAGGTGGTGACCTTCAGCCCCGGCGAGGCCTTGTGCCGGAACGTGTGGATCGCGCCGAGGCCCGTGTTGCCGGCGAGATCGAGGACCTGCGCACCGGAGGGGATGTCGACGTGTCCGAAGAACCACGGGTCGATGTGAGCCGTGGCGGTGTTCATCAACCGCGCCCAGGAATCCCGCAGTTCGTCATGCTCCGCCAACGCGTTGTACAGGTCGCCCTCGGAACCGTAGACCTCGCGCAGGCCGACGGTGCTGCCGGTGCGCACGCTCTCGGCCAGATGGAAGAGCTGCCGCAGCGAGACCATCTTGATCATGTCCATATCGGCGAGCACGAGCCGCTGGTCGTGCTCGGAGAGGTCGGCGAGGGCGTCGAGGGTGTAGGCACCGCTGTCCTGGTCGTGGGCGATGAAGCTCTCCTTGACCAGCAGGAGGAGGAGTTGCTCGATGGCGTCGGGCTTGGCGCCGACGGCCTCGCCGAGCTGGGCCGCGGTCAGGCCGGGTGTCTGCCTGAGCTTGTCGACGATGCCGAGCTCGAAGGCGGACAGCAGGGTCATGAACCGTGAGGGGCCCACCATGTATTCGCGGAACCGCGCCAGGGTGGCGGCAGACGTCATTGCGGATATCCCTTTCGAAGTGGGTGCTGCCTCCAGCGCTCCGGGCAGCAGGACACGAACGGTCCGGGCCGGGCGGCACGCGATGCCGCCCGGCCCGGACCGTTCGCCTGCCCGTCGGGGCAGGTACGGATCAGGCAGGATCGGGCGTGCCGAACCAGCGCTGCAGGGCCTCGACGAGTCCGGCGGTGCCGGTGCCCGCCCAGGCGACGTATCCGTCGGGACGGACCAGCAGCGCGGTGGCGCCGTCGAAAGTCTCCGCCGACGGCGGCGTACCGGTGACCGTGGTGACCCGGCCCTTCCAGCCGGCCGCGGCGTCCCGCAGCGCGGGGCTGTCGGCGAGATCGAGCAGCACGCCCTGCGCCGGGTGCAGCAGCTCGGGGGTACGGACCGCGCCACCCGCGGTGTCCAGCGTGCGCGGCGGCAGCCGGCGGCCGACGAGCGGGTGGCCGTCCGCGTCGATGTCGTAGCGGATGTCGATATGACTGACCGCGCCCGCCCACTGCCGCTTGACCTCGTCGAGGGCGATCAGTTCGGCGAACAGGTCACGCAGCGCCTGCGACTCGTCGCCGCCGAAGATGGCCTGCCCCTGGGCGCGGGTGTTCGAAAGCAGGCGTGCACCCACCGGGTGGCGCTCCGCGTGGTACGTGTCCAGCAGGCCCTCGGGCGCCCGGCCCCCGACAGTGGCGGCAAGCTTCCAGCCCAGATTGACCGCGTCCTGCACACCGGCGCTCATGCCCTGACCGCCCACCGGCAGGTGAATGTGCGCGGCGTCCCCGGCCAGCAGCACGCGGCCCTTGCGGTACTCGGCGGCCTGCCGGGTGGCGTCGGTGAAGGAGCTGACCCACTGCGCGGTGCCGCCCGAGATGTCCTCGCCGGTCACCCGCTTCCACGCCGCGGCGACATCGGCGAACTCGACGTCCTCACCGGCACCCAGGAGCGAGGTGTCGTACTCGGACAGGATGATGCGCTCCACCCCGCCGGGCAACTGGAAGACCTGCACCAGACCGCCGGGCAGCCGCTCGCCGTGCGGGCGCGGACGCACCCCGCAGCCGACCACGTCGGCGAGGTGCATGACCTGACCACCGGATGTGCCCGGGAAGCCGATGCCCGCAGCCTTGCGCACCGCACTGCGCGCGCCGTCGGCGCCCACCAGGTACCGGCCGCGCAGCTCCTCCTGCCCGCCACCGGGGATGGCCACAGCGATGGTGACGCCGTCCTCGTCCTGCTCCAGGGAGAGGAACGTACGGCCGCGGCGCAGATCGGCGCCGAGCGCACCGGCCCACTCCTCCAAAACCGCCTCGGTCTGCGACTGCGGAACGCCACGGGCCCCGAAGTTCGCGTCCTCGAGCACGGTGTAGTCGAACGGGATACCGCCGAAGTGCCCGAACGGGCTGGTCTCCAGGCCCGGGAAACGCTCGACGAGACCGCGCTGGTCGAACGACTCCAGGGCACGCGTGGTGAAACCGAGCGCGCGCGACTCACCGCTGGGCTGCTCCAGCGCTTCGGCCACGACGACACTCGCCCCGCCCAGACGAAGTTCCCCGGCCAGCATCAGACCGGTAGGACCGCCTCCGACGACGATGACGTCCGCATCCAGTTTCTTGGCCATGTCCATCCTTTCCTCAGGTCTCTCACGTTCTCGGTGCGGTGCGAAGGACGCAGCACGATGCCCCGGACTCCGAAGTCCGGGGCATCGCGGTGCGGGTGGTGCGGGTGGTGCCGGGCCAGGTCAGCCGTGCTGGCCGGGCGTGTAGTTGCCGCCCGGGATACCGCCGATGACGCCGAGCCGGTTACTGGCGTTGATGAGCGCGATCAGGCAGGTCAGCGCGGCCAGCTGCTCCTCGTCGTAGTGCTTGGAGGCGTTCGCCCACACATCGTCCGGCACACCGCCGGCGCCGTCGGCGATCCGGGTGCCCTGCTCGGCCAGCTCGAGGGCGGCCCGCTCGGCCTCGGTGAAGACGGTGGCCTCGCGCCAGACCGCGACCAGGTTGACCCTCGCCGCGCTCTCCCCGGCGTGCGCAAGGTCCTTGCTGTGGATGTCCGTGCAGAAGCCGCAGCCGTTCACCTGGCTCGCCCGCAGCAGCAGCAGATCGATCGTCGCCTTGGGCAGAAGACCACTGTTGATCACGGCCAGGCTCGCCGTGTTGATGCCCTTCATGGCCTTACCGGCGATCTGGCTACCGAAAAGATTCACCCGTGCAGTCATAATGCTCTCCTCAAAAGGTGGTGTTTACTACCGCTGCACTCTTCCGACGACGCAGCACCGGAAAGTGTGAGGTCGCCGGATGTGATGCCCGTCACAGACGCAATGGCGCGGCTGGGGTCACACCTTTTCCCCGGTGACTTCGTGCAGCAGATTCCGCAGCAGGGGTGAGAGCCGGATGTACGGACCGAGATTCAGGTGCTGCCCTTCCGGGGACCACTTCAGGGCCGCGATGACGAACGGACGGTCGGAATACGCGCACCGCGTGCTCCGCACGAACTTCTCGATCCGCGGGTCGAGCGGAACGGGAAGCACCGACGGATCCCAGTCGCGGACCGGCGCCGGCGCGTAGCAGATCTTCTCGATCCGCGAGGACTCCCAGCCGAGCGTGACATACGTCCTGAACGACCGCTGCGCGAACTTCAGCGCCCGCCCCCGCGGCTGTGCCAGGCCCAGTTCGCGGTTGAGCGACTGGATGTTGTCCTCGGCACGGAAGGCGTCGGGGAGGTGGGCGAAGTACAGATTGACCTTCCTGCTGCGGTAGTTGATCCCGATCATCGCCACGTTGCCCATGTGATGGCGTGCGAACAGCTCCGCGTTGCCGGCCACCGACGCCGGCATGGACGGGACGTCAAGGAGCTGCGCCACGGTGAGCATGTCGTTGGGGAAGTGCGCGTAGACCTTGCTGAAGCCGCTGACGATGCCGCCGTCGATGAAGTACTCGCTGACAGGGACCCGCGCCTTGAGCTCGTCGAGCAGCCCCGCGACGGGGTGGTCCGGCGCTGTGACGAAGCCCTCGGACAGTGCGACCGCATAGGGGTCGGGGCCGCCGGCCGGCACGGTGATGGTGTAGTCGAGGTCGTCGGCGGGGTCTTTGCCGGTCGCCACGCTCAGCACCATCCCGGCGTTCGCGAGGCCCTTCCCGTACGCGGTCAGGACCGGCAGGATCCGCTCGCGCGAGCAAGGCACCTCCAGCAGCCGGGCCGACTCCTCGATGGTCGAATAGACGTCTTCGACCGCGGTCGCTCCAGACATTTGTCCTCCTCCAAGGGCGCATGACGCATCGCGGGCGGGCGCGGGCGGTGCGAGGGAAAAGAGTGACGTTCACACAGGGCGGGCCCGCCGGTCATCGGCGGCGCCGCGAGGCTCAACTCGGCTGCCCGCAGAAGATTCCGGGCAGGGTTGGCGTGCTGGAAGAGTGACATGTGTGCCGTGGCCCCGCCAAGGCCGCCACGAAGTGAGGTGGGTCACTTCGGCCGCGTCGTCGTGCCCGCCTCGACCGGTCCTCGAGAGGCCGCCACGGACAATCGAGCCGATACCGACAGGCAGAGGGAGAAGACCATGGCACTGCGCGTTCCCAAGGCGGAGCTCTCCGAGGAACTCACGGAAAACCTGATCAAGACGTTCGGCGTCGTTCCCGACCCCGTCGCGGTGGCGTGGCACAACCCCAAGGTGGCCGAGTCCACCCTGGAGCTGGGTGGCAGGGCGAACGAATGGGACGCGGTCGACGAGGGCCTCAAGACGTTCGCGCACATGGCCGTCGCGGCCCAGGTCGGCTGCAACTGGTGCCTGGACATCAACTACTTCCAGGCGCTGAACCAGGACCTGGACATGGCCAAGGCGAGCCAGGTGCCGAACTGGCGGGAGGCGGAGGTGTTCGCGCCGCTGGAGCGGGACGTCCTGGAGTACGCCGAGGCGATGACGAGCACGCCGCCGACCGTCAGCGACGAGCTGTCCGCGCGCCTGCTCGACGAGCTCGGCCCGGCCGCACTGGTCGAGCTCACCGCGTTCATCGCCTTCGCCAACCTGGCGACCAGGAACAACAACGCACTCGGGATCCAGTCCCAGGGCTTCTCCGAGGCGTGCGAGATTCCGCTGGCCGCACGTCCCGCGAACTGACCCGTCCAGACAGCGTGCGCCTGCACCACGGATGCGGCGCATCCGTGGTGCAGGCGATGCGGGCGGACAGGGTCAGGAGGCCGGGAACTTCAGGAGTTCACCGCTGTTGGTCAGTGTGTTGTTGGTGACGTACATGTCACCGTTGGCGGCGATGTCCAGCCCTGTGGGCAGGTTCAGCGTGGTGCCGGTGCTGATCGCCGTGAGGGCGCCCGTGGTCTTGTCGATCCGGGTCAGGGCGCCGGTGCCGGGCTGGCTCGTCGTGTCACCGGTGGCGTAGGACAGGGCGACCAGGTCGCCGTCGGGACGCACGGCGAGGTCGATGACGCCCGTCAGACCAGTGGTGAAGACGGTCGGGGCACTGCCCGGTACCCAGCGCCAGATACGGCTGAGGCCCTTGCGGATGCCGCTCATGTCGGCGATGTAGTAGGCGCTGTCCGCACCCTGCACGAGGCCGGTCGGCACCGATTCGGCGTCACCGTTCTTCGGGAAGACGAACTCGGTCGAGACGGCGCCGTCCGGCTTCACCCGCAGCAGGGTGTTGCCGGCGGAGTCGGTGACCAGGAAGTCGTTACCGACCTTCACCGACCGCTGCGGGTTGGCGAGGACCTCGCCGCCGTCGGGGTTCTGACCGCTCTCGTGCGCGGTCAGGTCGCCGAGGATCTGGCCCTTGGCGATGGCGAGCGTGCCGAGCGGCGCGGCGGCCGTGCCGAGCGCCGTACGGGTCGTGGCGGTGCCGCTCAGGCTGTAGGTCACCCGGTAGGTGCCGCTGTTGGCGGACGCGACGTGGTTCACCCCGGCGATCACACTGCTGCCGTCGGCGCGGATGATCATCTTGGAGGGCAGACCGGTGACGACGCGGCCCTTGGTGGATCCCTTCACCCGGTAGACGGAGCCGGTGAAACCGAGGCACTGGGAGCCCGGCGCCGTGCACGCGGTGGCCGGGCCGCTGCCGGACTCCGCGACCAGGACCGCCCCGTCGGACCCGACCGTTACGTCACGAGGATTCTTCAGGCCGGACGCCACGACGGTGGCCGCCTTCGCGTCCGTGGTGGCGGCCTGGCCCTGGCTGGGTATCGCCATCGCCGTGAGGCCGCCCACGACTGCCGTTGCCAGGAAGGCCCCCGCCCAAGACTTGCTTGTTCTGGACATGTCTCTCCTCAACTTGGCACGCCCCCGCAGTCAGGAGCGAACTGAACCGGCATCACCGTAGACGCAGGAATTGGCCGGAATGCAGTGTGCAACATCGGGAATTCCGTAGTTGTGCACCATCTCACCCGGAAGTCGCGAAATCCCCCGCGTATTCGCACCGACAGGAACTCGTGTATCCATGCGCCGAAAGGGAGTTGGCGCATTGCCGGAGAACAGCACATCGGTCGACCGCGGGGGAGCGGACAAGCTTTTATGCGCCCGGTCGGCCGGTCCCCGCAAGGCGCAGCAGCAGGGCCTTCACCTCGGTGGCGGCGAGAATCCCCCCACCCCGCAGGGACGCGAGCAGAGCAGCGCCGGGCCGCCTTCCGGACGCTCGGGCAGCCGTCCGCGGCTGCTCCGCACCGGTGCGGAGCCGAGCGGGACGACGGCCATCCGGTAGCGCATGCCGAGCGGTGACGCCCGGGCCCAAGGCGGCGCCCCGGCCGGCCGGCTACGCGCGCCACCCGGGCGGGACTGGGTCCATCCGGGCCGCGACTGGGTCCAGATGCATGTGGTCGAGGGTCAGGCCGACCCTGTCGTAGCCGAGGTCGGCCTACGGGACGAGGGCGTCGTCGAGCCGCAGATCGGTCAGGCCGTTGGTGCCGTAGCCGAGGCGCAGCTCATGTGGGGCTCACCGTCCGGGTGAGCCGGCGGGCCACCGGTGCGAGCCCGGTGAGCGGCGCGGCGCAGACAGGCGGCCCCGAGCGCGCCGTAAGGGCTGCCCTGGAGCGGCATCATGGCGCGGATGCCGCCGACGACGGCCCGCTGGGTCAGCGGTGGCGACGGGTTGAGCGCGGCGTGCGGGAACGGCCGCGCGGCCGTCGCGGCGCGGCGCCCGCGAGAGCCGGCCCGGGCGAGGGCACGAGGCGCCCCTGACCTCGCAGATCAGGCCCGGCACCCGCCGGCACCCCAGTCGCGGGCGGTGCTCACCGGGCGGCCCCCAGACGCATGGCGAAGCCGAGGAGGGCGTCGTACTGCTCGGCGAGCGCCGAGGAGCCGCCGTCCGGATCCTTGAAGTAGAAGCCGAGCTCCGGCAGGGGCCCGGTGATCCCCGCCTCGTGGGCGCGAGCGGCGAGCCGGGCCAGGTCGAGCACGAGCGGCGCCGCGAGGGCGGAGTCGCAGCCCTGCCAGATGGTCTGCAGAATCATCCGTGACCCGAGGAAGCCCTCGAAGGCGACGTGGTCCCAGGCGGTCTTCCACTCGCCGAGCGCGGGCACGTCGTCGATGTGCACCTCACCCTCGGGCAGCGTCCCGAGGGTGTCCTCCAGGACCCGGTTCTTGCCCGCGTTCTTCGCCGCGGCAGCCGCGGAGTCGGCGAGCGCCGCCCCGTCGCCCCCGCCCAGCAGATTGGTGCCGGACCAGGCCCGTACGTCCAGCGCCCGCTGACGGAACATGGGGGCGAGCACCGCCCGCAGCAGGGTCTGCCCGGTCTTGCCGTCCCGGCCCGCGTACGGCACCCCGGCGGACCGGACCGTGCCGGCGAGGGCCGGGTGGCGTATCCCCGCCGACGGGGTGAAGTTCACGTACGCGCAGCCCGCGCGCAGGGCGGACGCCGCGTACAGCGAACTGGCGGGCAGCCGGGCGGCACCCCCGGCCGGGGCGGGCTCGGTGGAGGCGAGGTTCACCACGACGGTCCGCGCGACCCCGGTGCGCCGGGTGAAGTCCGCGATGTCGGCGGCGAAGGCGGCGATCAGCTCGTCGTCGCCGCGGGGATCGCCGCCCAGGGGGCCGCCGGTGCGTATCTCCCGGTCGGCGGCCGCCAGTTCGCCGCGTACCGCCCGTGCGAGCCCGTACGGCAGGACGCCCTGCTCGGCGAGGGCCTCGGCGTGCTTGGGCAGCGGCCGGTCGACGGTGTCGTGGCCGCCGAAGACGAGGGAGGACAGGGCAGGCAGAGCGGCGGCCGTGAAGGACTCGGTCTCGGTGACCATGCCCGTGGGCGGGCAGAGCCCGGCGGCGAGCGCGGCGCTCCCGGCGACCGTGGTCGTGGCGACGGAGCCGCGGGCCCCGATGAACCACACGCCCGTACCGGCCCCGCCTTCGGGGCCGGTACGGGGACCGCTCGGCTCGGCATGCTCGGACACGGAAGGCCTCCTGAAGTGTGTCGGTGGTGACAGGCGAGGGCGCCCAGGGGGGTGGCAGCACGCGGCCGGGCCGGCCGTCGACGCCGTCCCGCGCTCGTGTACGCCGGCCGGAAGGGCCTTATTCGGCGCGCTGTTGGAGCTGCGCGGCCAGCTCGTTCCAGGCCGCCGCGCAGTTGCGGGCGAGAGCGGCGACCTCGGGAACCCAGTGGCAGGGAAGCCCGCTCCCGAGGGTCTCGATGCCTGCACCGTCGACGGAGTAGTGGTGCAGCCAGCGCAAGGCACGGCGGCCGGCTTCGGTGTGCCGCAGCGAGGGGTCCTCGCTGAGCTTGGCGAGCAGCTTCTGCCGGTCCACCATGCCGCGCGTCACGCGGGCGGGGGCGGGCGGGCGCTGCCGGGCCGGCGCGGCAGCGCCCGGGGTGGTCTCGACGTGCCCGTCGGACCCGGTTGTTGTGCGATAGCGGCCCGGCACGGGGTTCTCGCCGCGTTCGATGCGCTGCCGTACGTCCCGGACCGTCGCAGGGGAGAGCCCCGTGGCCCGGGCGACCTCACGCAGCCCGGCGTCCGGCTGCTCGAAGAAGATCTCGGCGGCGTGCCGGCGGCGCCGGGCGCTGTCGACGGGGCGCACCCGACCGTCCCGGCCGATCCGTGTGCTGGGCTGCGCGGTGTCCGCGGCCGACGACTGCGCGCGGATACGGGCGACGGTCTTGTCGGAAATCCCGGTGGCGGCGGCGACCGCGCTGTCCGACCACTGAGGGTGGGTCAGGACGATGCGGGACGCGGCGGCCGCCCGGTCGGCGCGGGACAGCGGCAGGCCGTGGGCCACGTTGACCCTGACCGACAGGACGAAGGCGTCGGCCGGATCGCAGTCGAGGAGCCGCGCGGTGATCTCGGTCTGCCCGTTGAGCAGGGCCGCGCGGACCCGGTGCGCGCCGTCGATGACGCGCAGGGTGGGCCGGTGCACGGTGATGGGGGGCAGACGGTCCCCGGCCTCGGCAAGCATCCGTACGTGGTCCGGGTCCTCCGCGTCCAGACGGGGAGAGCCCGACAGGACGAGCGATTCGATCGGTACACGGGTGAGTGGCTGCGATTCGATCCAGATGACGGACGGCTCGATCTCGTCGATCTCGACGGCCGTGTACGTCAGCTCTTCGGCCAGAGTCAACGTGCCCCTCCTGACAGCAATCCTCTGTTGGCGCAGATGTGGGACCCCGTCGGCCGTGGGAAGCCACTGACTCAACGGGGCGCAGAGTGTTCGGCGGGACGCTTACGCTCCGTCGCCGGACTCTGACGTGCCGTAGCTCGACGCCGAGAGTACCGTACAGCCGGTTTTTTTGCAAAGTTGTGAGACGCCGTGAAATCGGATGTGAGTGGCTCCCGAGTGGGCCTCGACCGCGCCTCCAGCGCGCCTGGTGGATGGCGTCCGTGGCACCTCAAGCAGCCTTATGGCGCATGTAGTTGACCATACGGACGGGCAGGGTGAGGGGCGGGCCGGGTGGTCGGCGTACCGGCCGGGACGGAGACGTCGGAGGCCTCATCGAGGGGTACTCCGCCACATAGGAGCCCCCGCAGCAAACCGGGTCCCTTGTTTTCAATTGCTCGCATCCGTAGAAGTTTGCGCCTTCATGGAGCCGGCCGTTGTCCACGGTTTCTCTCGCCCGGGCGGGAAGGAGTGGTCGGCAAGGGTCGCGCGCGGTGGTTCGTCTGATTCGATCGCTCCCTCACTCTGGCTTTAAAACCGGCAAGTTGGTTTTATGTGGGGAATGGAAACCCTCGTAAAGCGGGAGAGCCAACAGTGAGCCAACAGGAACGGGCCGCCCGTACCCGGAACGCACTCGTCTGCTCGGCGGCCGAGCTGTTCGAACGGCACGGCTACGAGAAGGCCAGCTTGAACGAGATCAGTTCGGGTGCCGGAGTCAGCCGTGGAGCTCTGCACTTCCACTTCGACACGAAGGCCGACGTGGCCGATGCCGTCGAGAGCGCCGCCCTGCGCGTCCTGCGCCACGCGGTGGGCAGCCCCCCGCCGGGGAACGTGGCCGCTTTGCAGGGCCTGACGGACCTCTCGCACCGCCTGGCCGAGTTGCTGGTCCGGGATGTGGTGGTGCGGGCCGGATTCCTGTTGAGCTGTGAGGCGGGGCAGCGCGCCCGCGTCGACCTCTGCCAGGAGTGGCAGACACACGTGCACGGGTTCGTGGCCCGGGCCGCGGACGAGAAGTCGCTCGCGCCCGGGGTGTCGCAGGAGGCAGTGGTGAACGCCGTGGTGGCCGCGACAGTCGGCCTCGCGGTGCTGAGCCGCAGCGACAGGGAGTGGCTGACCGGCCGGGCGCTCACCGGTTTCTGGAAGCTGCTGCTGCCGTCGGTGGCCGGCCCCCGGGCCGCTGCCGGGACCGAACCGGGCGGGGGCGGCGACCTCAGGGCCGCCGGCATCGGATGTCCTGACCATCCAACTTCCTCACTGCGGCGGGACGTTGTTCGAAGCCGGGATTCGCCCTCGTAGATCGAACATGAACGCTACGCTTCGGGACGCAGCAGCGCCGAGACCGGCACCCGAAGTGGAACACGTCGCCACAGCAAGGAGATTGCGCAGAATGACGCAGGGGCAAGGTTCGCTCGAGGGGAAGGTCGCCCTGATCACCGGGGCCAGCAGCGGTATCGGCGCCGCGGCCGCCCGGGTGTTCGTACGCGAGGGGGCGCGCGTGGTTCTGGTCGCCCGGCGGGAGGACCGCATCGCGGAGCTCTCGGCCGAACTGCGCGCGAACGGCGGGCAGGCCTCGTACTGCGCGGGTGACGTCCAGGTATCCGGCGACGTGGAACGGGCCGTCGCCCATGCGGTGGAGAGGTACGGGCGCCTCGACGTGGCGTTCAACAACGCAGGAACCGGGGGAGACGTGGCCCCCCTGCACCTCCTCGAGGACAAGGCGTACGACCTGGTCATGGACACCAACGTGCGCGGCACGTGGAACTGCCTGCGCCACGAGATCAGAGCGATGAGCCGGAGCGGCGGCTCCATCGTGAACACGAGCAGCGTGGCCGGCCTGGTGGCGAGCTCGGTTCCCGCGCCTTACATCGCGGCCAAGCACGCCGTGATCGGCCTGACCAAGGCAGCCGCCGTCGAGTACGCGGCCACCGGCATCCGCGTCAACGCGATAGCCCCCGGTCTGACCCGGTCGGAGATGGTCGAGGACTGGTTCGCCCGGGTCCCCGGCCAGGAGGCGAAAAGTATGGCGTCCGCGCCGCAGAACCGCATGGCGGCGCCGGCAGAAGTCGCCGAGGCGGCCGCGTGGCTGTGCAGCGACCACGCGTCGTTCGTCACCGGGGCCACCCTGCCCGTGGACGGCGGGCGCACCACCTGGTGACACACGGTCGCGACGGTACGCGGGACCATCCGCGGCCCTCGGACATCCCGGCCCGCCGGTCCGGACCTACGAACCGACGGCGGCGGGCAGCACCGCGTTCTCCGCCTCGGCATTCTCCGCCTCCGCACACTCCATCTGCGCGAAGAGCCGCGCCCCGCGGTCCGGGGCGAGGTCGAGCCGGTTCAGGACGGCGGGCAGGGCGATCGTCGGCATGACGTGCTCGTACAACACGGTGATCCGCGTCTCTATGTCCACCATGCCGGACTCCAGCTGGGAGAAGAGCTGGACGCCGTGAAAGGCGCTGATCATGAATTCCGCAGTCTGCAGCGGCACCACGTGAGAGAGGACCTCGCCCCGCTTCTGGGCCTCGGTCAAAAGCGCCGCCGAGTTCCGGATCAAGGCGGGCCAGGCGCTGCCGTAGTGCTCCCGGCCCAGAGGATCGGACGAGAGTACGGCGCCGGCGCGGATCACCGGGTCGCGGGGCAACTGGTACGCAAGGAGCAATCCCTGGTCCGCCCACTCCTGGACCGTGAGCTCCTGGGGCGGCAGGTTCTGCTCGGACTGCGCCTCGATGACGCCCCGTGCGAGGGCTTCCTTCGAGTCGAAGTGGAAGTACAAAGCGCCCTTGGTCACGCCGGCGACCTTGAGGATGTCCGAGACGGTGGCCGCCGAGTAGCCGTACTCGGCGAATACCTGTGCTGCTGCCGCCAGTACCGAGCGGCGGGTTCGGATTGCACGTACCTGTCGCGCCACGAGACCATCCCTTGTGCCCTGTGCTTGTGCCCGTGTCGGCTGAGCGGCGGACGTGAAAAGAAACCGTCTAGAGGGTACCTTACTTCCCTTCATTGTCACTGGGCGTGTCCACGATCCGCTACGGCGACGGGTCCGGCCCGGCTACGAGCGGCCTGGCGTGACCACACCGAGCAGCAGGGCCGCGCCGGGCGTCACTGTCCGGATCGGACAGCCGGGCCCGTCCGGAAGAGCAGCGGCATGCCGACGAGCGGAAGCGTGCCGCCGGCCACGAGTGTCGGCGCGACGGCCGGCCCACCGCTCACGGCCTGCCGGCGGAGCGGCAGGAAGCGGACGGCGCCGAACACGACGAAGCCGATCAGCCGCCCCAGCGGACAGGCGCGGTCGCACATGAGACCCGGCGGCACGAGCGGTTCGCGGACACGGATCCACTGACGGCGAGGGGCCCGCTCGACGGCGGCCCGACCCCGGCGCGGGCGGTGCGCCGGAACCTGTGCGGGAGCCGCGGCGGATGGCGGAGCCACTACGTGCGGTGGCGACAGGGAACTCGGATCCACGGAACGGAGAGCCGATGTACGCGGAGGTGGCGGCGTTCTACGCCCGCCAGATGCGACGCCTGGACGAGGGCGACGCCGAGGGGTGGGCGGCCACCTTCACCGAGGACGCCGTCTGCCGCCTGTCCACCCGCCCGGATCCGCTACGCGGCCACGCGGGACTGATCGCGGGCGCTCGCGCGGCGACGGCGGCGATCGTAGCCTCCGGGGAGCGACGCCGCCACATGACCGGCATGTTCGAGATCGAGGAGCGCCCGGGCGGCGAACTCCACGTGCGAGCGAACACGGTCGTCTATGCCACCGCCGCGAACGGCGTGTCGAGAGTGCACCAGGTCTGCGCCTGTACGGACGTCCTCGTACGGGGCGCGGGGAACGGGCGCGAGCTCCGGGTCAGCGAACGCCGGATCGACGTCGACGGCACACCTCGGGCCGAGCTCACATGAACATGAGAACAGGGATGGCCGGAAACCAATCAGTCCCCCGTTCGGCGAAAATGCAGCCGCAGCCTGCTGAAAGCCCGCCCCGCGACCGACGGGAAGCATATTCCCGACAAGGGACGGGCCCACATACGACGAGGAGCGCTGATCGCAACTTCCGCCGACACCGTTACGAAGTGGAGTACCGTCTGCGGCGGCATGCTCACCGACTCGATGGGAGACACCTTGTTGCGGCACCTGAGTCTGGTCGCGGTGAACATCGACGGCGTGCTCCTCAACGACAGTTTCAGCCCTGTCATGCGCCGCCTCGTCGAGTCGCGGGGAGGTGCCTACACCGCCGAGTTCGAGCGCGCACTGCTGTCGCAGACCCAGCTCGTCGCCGCCCAGCGGGCGGCGGACGAACTGGGGGGAACTGCCGAGCAGTTGGTGAAGGACTACTTCGCCGAGCGCGAGGACTACCTCCGGGACCACCCGGTGCACACGCTCGACGGAGCGGCCGGGCTGCTGGCCACGCTGCGTTCGCTGGGCGTGCGGACGGTCTGCTACGGAGGGCTCGAGCGCGCGCACTTCGACCGCCATCTCGGCGCGCTCGCCGACTACTTCGACGAGCCGGGCTATGTGTGCACCAACGACTTCCGGCCCGGCATCCGGGAGATCGTCGAGCTCTTCGGGCTCCGCCACGACCAGGCGCTCTTCATCGACGACGTGGCGCGCGTGGCGGAGACCGCACGGGACCTCAAGGTGCCTTTCATCGGACACCCGGTCGACTCCGAACACGACTTCCAGCGGCAGATGATGCAGGAGGCCGGCGCCCGCCACATCGTCGGATCGCTCAAGGAGATCGACGAGGCGCTGCTGCGGACCGTCGACGCGGAGGCGGCCGCAGGGAGCATCTGGGGCTGACACCCTCCGCCGCGCCGGCGAATGACCCCTGAGCTGTGCCTCACTGCGAAAAAGAGCTGGAATATCGGATTCCCTTCCCTTTCTCACGCGACCGGAAAGCACGGAAAAACCCAAGCGCCGTGGAAATCTCCTAGAGCGGTACTGGAGGAAACCGGGAGGATGCGCGATCTTCGCTACTGTTCCCGCGGCGGCGACAGGAGCTGCTGAGGATGAATTGGCGATGCGTAGGGGGTATCCATGGAGATTCAGGTACTGGGTTCACTGAGCGCCGAAGTCAATGGGGGAGTGATCGTCCCGAACGCTGCCAAGCCGCGGCAGATCCTCTCCCTGCTCGCGCTCCACCCGGGACGGGTCGTGCCCGTGCACACGCTGATGGAAGAGCTCTGGGGGCACGAGCCCCCGCCGAGTGCCCGCACCACGCTCCAGACGTACATCCTCCAGCTGCGCCGACGCCTCGGCACCGCCATGGGACCGGACGTCCCCGGAGCCGCCAAGGACGTGCTCGTGACCCGGCACGGCGGGTACCTGCTGCAGATCTCGCCCGAGTCCGTCGACGCCTACCAGTACGAACGGCTGGTCACCGAGGGGCGTTGCGCCTTCGAGGACGGCGACGACGAAAGCTCCTCGCACCACTTCCGGCGCGCCCTCGACCTGTGGCGCGGTCCCGCGCTCGTCGACGTACGCGTCGGGCCGGTCCTGGAGATCGAGGTGCTCCGCCTGGAGGAGAGCCGCCTGGGCACCGTCGAGCGGCGCATCGACGCCGATCTGAGGATCGGCCGGCACTCCGAACTCATCGCGGAGCTCACCCAGTTGACGGCCCAGCACCCGCAGCACGAAGGCCTGCACTCGCAGGCCATGGTCGCCCTGTACCGCTCGGGCCGGCAGGCCGCGGCCCTTGATGTCTATCGCAGGCTGCGCACCCGCCTGATCAACGAGCTGGGCGTCGAACCCTCGCCGCAGGTGCAGCGCCTGCACCAGGCCATCCTGGCCGTCGATCCCAAACTGGACGTCGTCGCCGGAGCGCGACGTTCCACCACCTTCGATCTCTATGCGGCCTGATGCCGCAGGCCACTCCTGCGGCAGCGGTCCGCTCTGTCGCCCGACGCGGCCGTCGACCCGGTCGACAGGATCGCCGGCCTCGGCCTGAGGGCCTGGACAACCGGCGCACCGTGGTGCGTCCGGTCAGGCGACCGGACGCACCCACACTCTGTCCGCGCTCACAGCCGGTCAGCTCGCGGCGCACTTGTCCGAGCGCCACGGCATTCGCGCTGCGAGTTACTTGCTCCCCTGTGTCCGATCCAGGACTACAGGGCCTGGGGGATTAATTGAACCCATCGACAAACGGCCGAGCCGGTTTGTAAATTCCTGGGTCTGGTCCTGAGGTCAGCAGCTGAGCTGCGTCGTCGAGGGGAGACCCCGTCGCCCGGCCAACCGGCAGCCCCGGCCACCGTCCGACCGGCCGGAGAAGGGGAAAACGACGTGCTGAGCGCCAACAGCCGCGCCACGCTGCAGCACGCCAAGGAGTACGCCGAGGGAAGGCGCTGAGCGCGGCGGGCAGGCGCGCCCCCGGCGCTGTCCCATGACCGTATGGCCAGGACGAGAGACCGGGCGCTCGGGCCGACGACGGCCTGACCCGGCTTCCGCCAGGACACTCCGCATGATCCTGGCCCGCTTGACCTCACGTGCGCCCAAGCCGAAAGTGGGCCCAACTGCCGTTCCCGAGCGCGATGTCGAACGACAGCAAGATCTCTCTCGCCCTCGGCGCGCCCGGGCCGGCCGGTGACAAGATCGCTTTCCACGAGACCGACGCGATCTACGAGCAGCTCACCGGGACGCCGGCCCGCCTCGAGCCACAGCCCACCGAAGAACGCACCCCGGCCGGACCTGCTCCCGACCACGTAACCGACGCGGGCCTCTGCCCCCCCGCTCGAGAACGTACAGCTGCCCGGACCGGCGCAGCCCGGGCACCGCACCCGGTCAAGGAGCGGCGCGCCACGCCGTCGCTTGCGAGGAGGAAGCGAACACACCCACCGCGGTGCTCCGCGCGGACGGACCAACTGGACAGCACGCGACGCGCGTTGCGCGCACCTGACCAAGGCGCGTGCTCAGCGGGCAGGCGAACGGCTCGGCTCCGGTGCCGCGGCACCGGATGCGGCAGCCCCGCGCAGTGACCCGGGGCCGGCGAGCGCCGCGAGGGCGGCGATACCGAGGGCGATCGCCGACATGACGAACGTCGTCGTGTAGCCGGACTCGGCCGGGAACAGGGTGCCCGGGACGGTCCGGGAGGACACGATCGACGCGGCGATCTGTGCGCCGAGAGAGCTGCCGATGGTCCGCATGATGGTGTTGATGCCGGTGGCCTCGCCGGTCTGGCGCGGGTCGACGGCGGCCACCACCAGGTTGGCGAGGGAGGCGTAGGCGAGGCCCACGCCGATGCCGAGCACACCGGATCCGACGTACATCGCCCACTCGGCGTCGTGGCCGACCGCGTAGATCGCGAAGCCCACCACACCGATCAGGCAGGCGAGCACCAGCGGCAGCTTGAAGCCGACGGCTGCGCCGATGCGACCGGACAGCGGGCTGGCGGCGAGCATGGTGACGGCCATCGGCAGCATGAAGAGCCCGGACCCGGTGACCGAGGAACCGAATCCGAAACCCACCTCGGGCGGCGTCTGGGCGAGCAGCGGCACCAGCGTGAAAGCGCCGTACATGCCGAACCCGATGATGAGCGCGGCCACATGGGAGGTCGCGACTGCGGGGCGGCGCAGCAGGTCGATGTCGATCAGCGGCTCCTGGACCCGTCGTTCCACGGCCACGAACACCACGCCCAGCACCACGGCGGCAACGAACAGGCCGATGACGGCCGGGGAGCCCCAGCCCCAGGACTTGCCCTGGCTGATGGGGAGCAGCAGGGCGACGATCGCGCCGCTCAGCAGCACCCCGCCGGCCCAGTCGATCCGGCCGGGGGAGCGGTCGGGGGACTCCTTGACGAACACGGCGACCGCGAGGATGCCGAGCACGATCACGGCAAGGCCGAGCCAGAAGACCCAGTGCCAGCTCAGCGTGTCCACGACCGGGCCGGGGAGGATGAGTCCGATGCCGAAGCCGATGCCGAACGTCGAGCTGATCATGCCGATGGCGACGGGCACCCGCTCGCGTGGGAACTGGTCACGAACGATTCCGAAGGCGAGCGGGAAAGCGGCGGACCCGACGCCTTGCACGGCGCGGGCGGCGATCAGCAGGCCCAGCGAGTTCGACACGGCGCAGATGAGCGTGCCCACGGCGAAAGCGGTGAGGCAGGCGATGAGGACACGGCGCTTGCCGAACATGTCACCGACCCGGCCGAGCAGGGCGGTGGCCACGGAAGCCGTGATCAGGAACGAGCTGAGCACCCAGGAGATACCGGTCGTACTCGCGCCGAACTCCCGCTGCAGGTCGGGGAGCACGGGCACGACCATCGTCTGCATCAGCGAGAACGAGAGCACCGCGATCAGCAGCGCGGCGAAGGGGGCCGTGACGCCGGGAGGGGCTGCTCGGGTGCCTGCCGCCGGCAAGGCGTTCGAGGTCTTGGCATCGGTCATGGCTGGTTCCTTCGGAGTACGGACAGAACGGCCCTGTGGTCGGCACCGAGCCCACGACAGGCTGATGGCATGTGGAGTCGGCCCGGCGGCTTTCGCACTCCGCGGCGCTCACCGCACCCGCCGGCCCCCTGCCGCAGTACGAGCTCGCCGACCGCCGCCGGCAGCGCCTTGCCCGCGCGCCCGCGGGGGAGCGGCTCCAGTGCCTCGCGTGCGGCACCGAGCGAGCGCGCCCGGCTGTCCGGACTGCTGCGCCGCGTGCTCGACGCCGACACCACGCGCACAGTCCGTCCCGTCCTGACCCGCGACAGCGAAAAGCCTGCCGACCGTCCCCCGCCCGGCCGCCGCTCCGACACCACGGAACTACCGAGCACTCCGCGCAACCTTGGGTGAAGGGACTCGAGTCCGGCTCGACGATCACTCGAGTCCGCCTCGACGATCACTGGAGCGACCGTCGAGGCGGCTGTCCCTCCTCGGACCGAGCCCGGTCCGTCGTGCCCGAGGCCGTTTCGCTCTTCGCGCGGAGGATGTCGCGGGCATGTTCCGCGGCGCGGGCGATGCACTCGCATCGTGCGACATACCCGTCGCACGGCCATCTGCCCACACCCACCGGTGGGAAGGAACGCTGGGTGACAGACCCCTTTGCCCCCCACTGCGTCCACACGGTCGACCTGACAACGTGGTGGCGCCGGCCTGGGCGATCACCCGGGACCCGTGGCCGGGCGGCGGCCCTCCGGGGCGGGCCCCGAGGGAGGCACTTCCACAATGACAAACCGCATGTACGGTTTGCTAGGGTTGGGTTTACACCACTCAGCCCGGCGTCGACCGGCGGCCCCGCAGCCGGGCGGGCTGTGCGACCTGCTGTTGCCGTGCGCAGACACCGCTGGAGGGGCGGGTGGCTGTCTTCCCGCCCGGCCTTCCCGCCCGAACGACCGAAGGAGCCGCCACGTGATCGAAACGAAAGTCCCCGACCTCCCTTCAGTGCGAGAACCGGGCGGCCGGCCCCACTCGTCCACCATGCAGCCGCCGTCCTCCCTCGTCCCGGTGCTCACTTGAGGCCATACGTGAGCAAACAGGAACGGGCCGCCCGCACCCGCCACGCGCTGATCAGTTCCGCGGCCGAGCTGTTCGAACAGCGCGGATACGTCCAGTCGCGCCTGTCCGAGATCAGCGCGGGCGCAGGGGTCAGCCCCGGGGCGCTGCACTTCCACTTCGAGAACAAGGCGGCCGTGGCCGACGCCGTCGAGAGCGCGGCCTTCCAGTGCTTGCGCCGGACCGCGCGCCGGGCCGACGGGAGCGGGGCGGGCGCCCTGCAGACCCTGACGGACCTTTCGCACGCCTTGGCGTGTCTGCTGCGGTGCGACGTGGTCGTACGCGCCGGCTTCCGGCTCAACTGCGACGCCGCCCGGCGCTCCGGACCGAACATCCACCGGGAGTGGCAGGACTGCGTCCGGCAGTTGCTCTCCCGCGCCGCCGACGAGGGTTCGCTCGCCCCCGGAATCTCGCAGCAGGACCTGACCGTCGCCCTGGTGGCCGCCACCACCGGCCTGGAAGTGCTGAGCAGGCAGGACGACGAGTGGCTCTCGCGTGAGGCTGTCACCGCCCTCTGGCGGTTGTTCCTCCCGCAGATCGCCGCCCCGCATGCGCGACGCACCCTGGAACCGGGCGGCACGGACGCGGTGGCCGGTATGACGGACCCGGCCGACGGGCCCCGGGCGACGCGGTACGGCAACGGGGTCGTTCAAGGCCGGTTTCCCGACCCTGAACAACCCGGTCACGACGGAGATCATACCGTCTGACCCGTATCTCATGTGTGCCGAAAGCGGTCGCTGCGAGGGAGTGGACGACCCGGTCACGACCTGGCGGCGGGGTTGGTGAAGACCGAGCCCGTCCTTCCGCGGCACCGGTACGGCAGGGGGCCCGGGCCCCCTGCCGTACCGGCCGGCCCGGTGCGCTCCCGCCTGTCCGGCCGTCCCATTTGACCTCAAGCTTGGTCGAGGTTGCTCAATGGGCGGCAGGACATCCGCCCGCAGGGCCGGGCGCCGGCACGCCATGACGGCGCCCGGCGCGCTGTCCTGACGGTCCGCCGGCTCCGGGCGGGTCAGGGAGAGAGAGGGCTCAACCACCATGACCGAGGTCACGACGACCCCCCAGGCTCATGAGCATCCGGAGCTGAGCCGGCGAGCCGCCTTCCTGATCGTGACCGGGCTGCTGCTCGCCGTCTTCATGTCGGCGCTCGACAGCATGATCATGGCCACCGCGATGCGCACCGTCGCCGACGAACTGCACGGCATGACGCTGCAGGCATGGGCCACCACCGGCTATCTGATCACCGCGACCGTCTCGCTGCCGCTGCACGGGAAGCTCTCCGACATCTTCGGGCGCAAGCGGCTCTACATGGTCGCCATCGTTCTCTTCCTCCTGGGCTCGGTACTGTGCGCGATGGCGGAGTCCATGTACGAGCTGGCGCTGTACCGAGCAGTGCAGGGGCTGGGTGGCGGCGGCCTCGGTTCGCTCGCCCTCGCCGTACTGGCCGATCTGTTCCCGCCGGAGAGGCGCGCGGTGTACCAGGCGTACCTGGGGACCGTCTTCGGCGTGGCGAGCGTTCTGGGTCCGGTGGCCGGTGGTCTGTTCGCCGGCATGGACAGCTTTCTCGGCATCTCGGGCTGGCGCTGGATCTTCCTGATCAACGTGCCGATCGGCATCGTGACACTCGTCGTCGTCGGCAGACTCTTCAGGCTCCGTCACCGCCGGACCGAGCAGCGGGTGGACTACTGGGGTGCGGCGGCCCTGATCACCGGTCTGGTGCCGCTGCTGCTGATCGCCGAACAGGGCAAGGTCTGGGGCTGGGGGTCGGCGCGCGCGCTGCTCGCGTACGCGGTGGGCGTCCTGGGCCTGCTCACCTTCCTGATGGTGGAGCGGCGCATGGGCGACGAGGCGCTGGTGCCTCCGCGGCTCTTCACGAACAGCGCGTTCTCCCGGGTCAACGTGGTCAACTACATCGGCGGCATCGGGGTCTTCACCTCGCTCACGTTCATGCCGCTGTACCTCCAGGTCGTCCAGGGGCTCGAACCCACCCAGGCGGGCCTGCTGATGCTGCCCCAGTCCCTGGCCACGACCCTGGGCGCCCGGCTGAGCGGGCCCGTCGTGGCCCGGACGCGGCGCTACCGGATGATGCTGGCCGGCGGTCTCGGGCTGCTCGCCGCCGCCTACTTCCTGCTGGCACGGGTCGGCGTGGACACACCCCTGTGGGGCATGGTCGTGCTGGCCGCCATGATGGGGCTGGGCCTCGGAGTCTTCATGCAGACCGTCCTGGTGGCCCTTCAGAACAACGTGCCGCCTCAGGACATGGGGGTGGCCAGCGGCATGTACAGCTTTTCGCGGCAGCTCGGTGCGATCACCGGTACCGCGGTGTTCCTGTCGGTCCTGTTCGGCATCGCCGCGAGCCGGATCGCCGAAGCGTTCCGCGCGGCCCTGTCCACGCCCGCGCTCGACGCCGCCCTCTCCGACCCCGCTGTGCTCTCCGACCCCGATGACCGTCAGGTGCTGGCGGACCTCCGGGCAGGCGGCCCGGGCATCGATCTCGACGACACGTCCGTGCTCGACACCCTCGATCCGAGGATCGCGCGTCCCGTTTTGGAAGGTATGGCCAGTGGGATCAACACCGTCTTCTGGATTTTGGGTGCACTGACCCTGGTCGCCGTCGCGGTGGCGCTGACGCTCCGGGAAGGCGCCCGCGGTCCGGCCGGGGCCCGGCCGGACACCACCGCCGAACAGGGATGAGCCCCCTGGAGGGCGTTGCGGCGCCGGGAGGCCGACCCGGATTCCAAAGGCCGGCCGGCTTGTCCGCCTGCAGAAGTCGCTTCGCCGAGCTCGTTCGAAGGGCCATGCACCCGCGTCCGGTCCGCCCGTTGTTCCGCCCGGTTCGCTCAAGGGGGCGTCCGGTCCTGGGGCGCCGGCGGGATGCCGCCGGCGGGATCCAGCGTCCGCAGCGCCTCGGGGGTGGCGAGGCAGGGCAGCATCAGGCGCCAGAACCCGGTGACGGGAGCGTGACTCGCCCATGCGTGGTCACTGCGGCCGAGCACTTCGAAGCCGGTGGTCCCCGCGACGACCATGGCGGTGGCGTGCCCCTCGCACAGGTCCGGCAGGAGCGTGTCCTCCGCGGCGGCCCGGGCGATGAGCAGAGCGACGTGCCGCTGCCACTCCTCGCGCAGATCGGAGGAGGCGTGCGTGTAGGCGGCCTCGCGGCCGAGCCGGAAGCCCGCCCGCAGGACGGGGTCGAAGAGCAGCATGCGCATGAGGGCGTGCGAACTGCCGGTCAGTGTCTGGAGGGCCGGCGTGCGCCCCGTGTGCGCGTCGGCCGTGATCGTACGCAGCGCGCGCAGGGCGGCATGTTCGACGGCGGCGCCGAGGGCGGCCTTGTTCTCGAAGTGGAAGTGCAGAGCTCCCGGGCTCACCCCGGCTCCCGCGCTGATCATGTTCAGCGTCGCCTCGGCATACCCGCATCGCTCGAACGCCGTGGCTGCCGACGCGATCAGCGCATGACGAGTGCGCACAGCACGTTCCTGTTTGGTCATGCACAGCTCCTTGGTAGTCGTCATGGCATTAAACCGCGCAACTGGTACGTTCCCGCAGGGTGGGGTCACGATTGGCCGACATGCCTGCCGCTGTCCATCCTCGCCGGTCACGGAGGTGGTGAGGCCCAGTGTCCTGCGTGCGTCACGGGGGTCGTGGTGCAGTATCGGAGATTTGATCGTTTAAGCTCCGCTTTAAGATTCTTTGACAAACCGTATGAGCGGTTTGTATTCTTCATGGCTGTTGGTCAAGGCTGGGTTGAGGGGGGAACGGGATGAAGCAGGGTTCGACCGCTGTGCTGGAGCCTCGAATAGCCGCACCGCATCCGCAGGGCAGGCTGGTGACATCCACGACATGGCGCATCCTTCTTGTCGAGAGTGACGTGAGCGAAGCGGAGACCCTCGCCCGGGGACTGCGCCGCCACGGTCACGAGGTGGGCATCGTCGGCACGGGCAGCGAGGCCCTGCGGGCGTTCGCCGACGCCGATCTCATCCTGCTCGATCTGGAACTGCCCGACCTGGACGGGCTGGAGGTCTGCCGGGGCATCCGTGCCGCCGGCGAGACCCCCGTCATCGCGGTGACCGCCCGGGGCACCGAGCTGGACCGGGTCCTGGGCCTCCAGGCCGGCGCGGACGACTACCTGGCGAAGCCCTACGGATTCCGCGAGCTGATGGCCCGGATGGAGGCGGTCATGCGACGGGCGCGTCCCGTGCGGCCGGCCGCCTCCACCATCACCTGCGGCTCCCTGCGGATCGACGCCGGGACGCGTGAGGTGAGCCTGGAGGGCAGGCCCGTCGGCACCACCCGTAAGGAGTTCGACCTGCTGTACCTCCTCGCCTCGCATCCCGACACGGTGATTCCCCGCAAGGTGCTGATGCAACAGGTGTGGGGCGACTCCTGGTCCCGACGGACCGTCGACACACATGTGAGCACCCTGCGGAACAAGATCGGCGCGTGCTGGATCACCACGATCCGCGGAGTCGGATTCCGCTTCGGCCAGGGCTGATCCCGCGCAGCCGTGGCCGAAGGCCCCCCGCCCCACCACACGGGTGGGGCGGGGGGCAGGACAGCGGCACTGTGCCGGGGGAGTGCTTCCGCAGTGGGGGAGGGCCGACGGGGGAGCGCACCGGCGGCGTCCGACGCGGCCCGGCCCCGCGGCCCGTACAGGAGCGCTTCGCCGCTGAACCGACGGCCCTCCCAAGTCCGTACGAAGAGCGCGGCGGTGTTCTCGGCGCCGGCCTCCCCGCCCCTGCGAGACAGGACGACCGGCTGGCCGCCCGGACCGTCCCCCCGTCAAGACCGCGGCCGGCCCCGCGCGCCTGCGGCGGGCCCTCCAGGAGCACGGACGGCCGGCTGCCGAGAGCAGGGGGTCGCCGCCGGACCCCGGCGAGCCGTGTGTACCGGCCGCACGTGTGCCGGGCGCCGTGCCACGTGGCGTCGGGGCATCCGCGAACGGGTCCCCACGGCCGCGAGCAGTCCCGGTTGACATGCTGTTGACATTCTCTTGGCGGAGACCCGACGCACCGGACCAGCGCTTGTGGAACCTGACCGAGTCCTGAAACCCCCGGCATTGTCCGGCCCCCGGCGTTCGAAGAACCTGGAACACAAGATCCGGCGCGGTATCCCCGGAGACCTCCGGAGATACGGGAAAGGGCCCAGTCGTGCGCAAGGTGCTCAGTCACCACCATCCGTACACCGTCCACACCGCTGGACCGAGACCGAGTTCGCCGGAACCCTCAAGCCCTTCGCGCCCGCCCCACGCCGCGCGGCCGAGAAGACCGGGTCCGCCGCCTCCGGCGCCACCGCCTCCTCCGAGCAGGACACGGTCGTCGACATCGCGGTCGAGGAAGTCTACGAAGCCAAGGAAGGCGACCTCGTCGTCCTGGAAGCCATGGAGATCGAACAACGCCTCGACGCCCACCGCTCCGGCACCCTCGAAGGACTCACCGCCCAGGTCGGCAGCTCTGTCCCTTCCGGCGCCCTGATCCGCGAAAGCAAGGACTGACGCCGCGATCGTGCCCGCCCCGGGGCCGCCAGGCCCTCCGAAAAAAGAAGCGGTTGTGGCCGGACGGCGCCCGGAGCGTTCCGACGACCGGCGAAGAGGAAGTGGAGAACATGCACAGCAACATGATCGCGGCACGTACGGACGTCGTGCTGCTGCTACCGGAGGGCCCCGGAGCCGACGGCCGCACCGGCACGAGGGGAGGCCGGCGGTCATGGCTCGCCGGGTAGTGGTCACCGGCGTCGGCGTCCTGGCGCCGGGCGGGATCGGCACCGCGAACTTCTGGCGGTTGCTGAGCGAAGGCCGTACGGCCACGCGCGGCATCACCCTGTTCGACGCGTCCCCGTTCCGCTCCCGGGTGGCCGCCGAGGCCGACTTCGACCCCGCCGCGCACGGACTGACCCCGCAGCAGACGCGGCGCATGGACCGGGCCGCGCAGTTCGCGGTGGTGGCGGCGCGCGAGGCGCTGGCGGACAGCGGTCTGGAGCTCGCCGGGTTCGACCCGTTCCGCACGGGTGTCAGCATCGGCAGCGCCGTCGGAGCAACCACCGGACTCGACAGCGCCTACCGGGCCGCCAGCGACGGCGGCCGCCTCGAACCGGTCGACCACACCCAGGTCCCGGCGCACCTGTACGACCACTTCGTGCCGAGCTCCTTCTCGGCCGAGGTGGCGTGGGCCGTCCACGCCGAAGGACCGGCCACGGTCGTCTCGACCGGCTGCACGGCCGGGATCGACGCGGTCGCCCACGCGGCCGACCTCATCCGGGAAGGCAGCGCCGACGTGATGATCGCCGGTGCGACGGACGCCCCGATCTCGCCGATCACCCTGGCGTCCTTCGACGCCGTCAGGGCGACGAGCACGCTCAACGACGAGCCCGCGAGCGCGGCAAGGCCGTTCGACATCTCCCGCAGCGGCTTCGTGCTCGGAGAGGGCGCCGCGGTGTTCGTGCTGGAGGAGCTGGACGGCGCCCGCCGGCGCGGCGCGCACCTCTACGCGGAGATCGCGGGCTACGCCTCCCGGTGCAGCGCCTTCCACATGACGGGACTGCGCCCCGACGGCCGGGAGATGGCGGAGGCCATCTCGGTGGCCCTGGGCGAGGCCCGGATGAACCCCGGGGACATCGACTACGTCAGCGCGCACGGCTCGGGCACACGGCGCAACGACCGCCACGAGACGGCCGCGTTCAAGCTGAGCCTGGGGGAGGACGCCCACCGCACCCCGATCAGCTCCATCAAATCCATGATCGGGCACTCGCTGGGGTCGATCGGCTCGATCGAGATGGCGGCCTGCGTCCTGGCGATGGAGAACCATGTGGTGCCGCCCACCGCGAACCTGCGCACTCCCGACCCCGAGTGCGACCTCGACTACGTGCCGCGCGAGGCGCGTGAGCACCGCACCGACACCGCACTGACCGTCAGCAGCGGGTTCGGCGGGTTCCAGAGCGCCATGGTGCTGGCCCGGCCCGGAAGGAGTACGGCATGACGTCCAGGACGGTGGTCACCGGCCTCGGTGTGGCCGCGCCCAACGGATTCGGCACCCAGCAGTTCTGGGCGGCGGCCCGGATCGGCAAGAACGCCATCGGCCCCGTCACGCGCTTCGACGCCTCCGGCTACCCGGCGCGTCTGGCAGGCGAGATCCACGGCTTCGAGGCGGAGGAGCACCTGCCGGGCAGGCTTCTCCCGCAGACCGACCGGATGACACAACTCGCCCTGGTCGCCGCCGACCAGGCGTTTCAGGACGCCGGCGTACAGCCGGGCGACCTCCCCGCGTCCGACATGGGTGTCGTCACCGCCGCAGGCCCCGGCGGCTTCGAGTTCGCCCAGAAAGAGCTGCGCAAGCTGTGGAGCCGGGGCGGCACACATGTCAGCGCCTACCAGTCGTTCGCCTGGTTCTACGCCGCCAACAACGGTCAGCTCTCCATCCACAACGGGCTACGCGGCCCCAGCGGCGTGGTCATCGGCGACGCGGCGGGCGGCCTCGACGCCATCGCCCACGCACGGCGCCAGATACGCAAGGGCGGCAAGCTGGTCGTCACCGGCGGTGTCGAGGCGTCGATCTGCTCCCTGGCCTGGGCAGCCCGCCTGTCCACCGGGCTGATGTCGCCCGGTCAGGACCCCGACCGGGCCTACCTCCCGTTCGACAGCGCCGCACAGGGCCACGTACCCGGTGAAGGCGGGGCACTGATGATCGTCGAGGACGAGCGGTCGGCGCGCGCCCGAGGCGCGGGCACACCCTACGGGGTGATCGCGGGCTACGGTTCGACACTCGACCCGAGGCCGGGCAGCGGCCGCGAGCCCGGTCTGCGCCGCGCCGTCCAGCACGCCCTGGCCGACGCCGACTGCGAGCCGGACGAGGTCGACGTCGTCTTCGCCGACGCCGCCGGCACCCAGCGGCTCGACCGCGAGGAGGCCGCGGTGATCACCGCGGTCTTCGGCCCCCGGGGGGTGCCCGTCACGGCGCCCAAGACGATGACCGGGCGGCTGTGCTCAGGCGGGGCCCCGCTGGACGTCGCCGCCGCGTTCCTCGCCATGCACGAGGGCCTGATCCCGCCGACGACCAATGTGGAGCTGTCACCCGAATACGACCTCGACCTGGTCGCCGTCCGGCCGCGTACCGCCTCGGTGCGCACCGTGCTCGTCCTCGCCCGCGGCCATGGCGGCTTCAACTCCGCCATGATCCTGCGTTCCGCCGACTGACGGCCCCGAGCCGGCGCTCGCCGCCGTCCTTCCCCCGGTCGCCCGCGAGCGCTTCTCCTTGTCCCGTGTCCGCGCAAGCCGAGCGGTACGGCCAACCATGAAGGGAACTGTTGTGTCCAAACAGGAATTCACCATCGAAGACCTCAAGCGCATCCTCCTGGAGGGCGCTGGTGCCGACGAGGGCGTCGACCTCGACAGCGACATCCTCGACACCGGCTTCGAGGAACTGGGCTACGAGTCACTGGCGTTGCTGGAGACCGGCGGAAGAATAGAGCGCGAGTACGGCATCACGCTCGACGACGACTTCTTCACCGACAACAGCACCCCGCGCACCCTGATCGCCGCCGTCAACGAGAACCTCCAGGAAGTCGCGACCGCCTGAGCCCGGGACACGCGAGCGTCCCCCGCGCGCCCGCACCGCGCGGGGGCGCTCGCGCCACCACCCCCTCCTTCTGGGTGTACCTCCCGACCCGAGAGAACGATGACCACGAGCCAGCCGCCCCGGACGGCCGATCCGGACACACCCCCCGGCGCGGTGACCGTGCCCGACCGGGACGCCCCGCCCGCCGCCGGCTCCGCCGTCATCGGCGGCACACGGCCAACGGACAGCTGTGCAGGTACGACGGCACCCGACCCGCCGCCCGCCCCGCGCTCCGCGCTGTGCGACCGGGATCCTCTGTGCGCCACGTTCACCCTCGGCGCCGGCCGCGTAGACCTGTGGCTGGTGCGCAGCCCCCCCGCCGAGCACGCCGACGCGCTCGCCCGGGACGAACTGGACGAGAGGGAGCGCCAACGGGCCGAGGCGTTCATCCGCCCGTCCGACGGACTGCTCTACGCGGCCGCGCATGTCGCCCTGCGCCGGCTGGTCGGCCGCTACACGGCCACACCACCGCAGGACGTGCGGTTCCTGCGCGAGCCCTGCCCCGGATGCGGTGAGGCGCACGGCCGGCCGGCCGTGGCCCCCGCACCCCCTCCCCTGCACTTCTCCCTGTCACACAGCGGCGGGGCCGCCCTCGTCGCAGTGGCCGCCACACCCCTCGGGGCCGACATCCAAAAGCTGCCGGGCACCGGGACCGTGGACATCTGCTCCAGGTCGCTGCACCCGGACGAGCAGACCGAACTCGCCCGGGCCGCGGGCGACGAGGAGCGACGACGGCTATTCGGCCGGATCTGGACGCGCAAGGAGGCCTACCTCAAAGGCCTCGGCACCGGACTGAGCCGCTCTCCCGCCGAGGACTACCTGGGCCGCGACACCGGGCGCCACCCGCGGGGCTGGACACTGCTCGACGTACCCTGCGACACCACCCACACGGCCGCGGCCGCCCTACGCGGAGCCGCGCCACGTGCCGCCGACCTCTACCGGGTCCCCCCTACCTGGCTCACGACGCACACGGCCCTGGGCGACCACCCGCCCGCACCCCTCCCGGCGCACCTGCCCCCGCCCACCGACCCGGGGCCTCCTCCCGCTCGCGGGCCTCACGGTCACCCGCCGACGCGTGACGAGGCGGCCGGACAAGGCTCTTCCACGGCCCGACCCGTGTGAGATCGCCTTCCCCTTTCCTTTCCATCGGTCCGCGGACAAGAGATCCGGTGCGGACCCTCACCATGAGGAGATCTCCATGACGCAACTCGTCCTCCGTGGGGCCCCCACCGAGGCGGCCGTATGAGACTGCTGGTCACCGGAGGTGCCGGGTTCATCGGTTCGCACTTCGTCCGTACGCTGCTGGCGGACGGCTACGCGGGCCACGAGCTGACCCACGTCACCGTGCTCGACAAACTGACCTACTCCGGCAACAGGGACAACCTGCCCTCCACCCACCCGCGCCTGGACTTCGTACGGGGCGACATCTGCGACACGCCTCTCGTGCGGGACATCCTGGCCGGGCACGACGCGGTGGTCCACTTCGCCGCCGAGTCGCACGTGGACCGCTCGGTGCGCTCCGCGACGGAATTCGTGCGCACCAACGTCGCAGGCACACAGACCCTCCTGGACGGCTGCCTGGCCACCGGGGTCGACCGGTTCGTCCACGTCTCCACGGACGAGGTGTACGGCTCGATCACCGAGGGCGCGTGGACCGAGGAGTGGCCACTGCGGCCCAACTCCCCCTACGCCGCCTCCAAGGCGTCCTCCGACCTGATCACCCGCGCCTACTGGCGCACGCACGGCCTCAACGCGTCGATCACCCGCTGCTCGAACAACTACGGCCCGTACCAGCACCCCGAGAAGCTGATCCCGCTGTTCGTCACGAACCTGCTCGAAGGCAGACCCGTCCCGCTGTACGGCGACGGCCGCAACATCCGCGAGTGGCTGCACGTCGACGACCACTGCCGGGCCATCGCCCTGGTCCTCGACCAGGGCCGGGCGGGCGAGGTCTACAACGTGGGCGGCGGCGACGAACAGACCAACCGGGACATCACAGACCGGCTGCTCGAGCTGTGCGGCGCCGACCGCTCGATGGTGCGCCAGGTCACCGACCGCAAGGGACACGACCTCCGCTACGCCCTGGACGAGACCAAGATCCGCGAGGAACTCGGTTACGCCCCGCGCATCCCCCTCACACGCGGACTCGCCGACACCGTGGCGTGGTACCGGGACAACCCGGACTGGTGGAAGGCCGTGAAGGACCGCGAAGAGCCCCTCCCACAGAACAAGGAAGGCAACGCGTCATGAACGTCCACAAGGAACTGATCCTCGACGAGACCAAGAAGTTCCACCGGGACGTCCAGGACGAGCGGCCCTTCGTCCCCGGCACGACCGAGATCTGGCCCGCCGGGGCGGTGCTGGACGAGGCCGACCGCACGGCGATCGTCGAGGCCGCCCTGGAGATGCGGATCGCCGCCGGTCCCAGCTCGCGCCTGTTCGAGTCCCGGTTCGCCCGCAAGCTCAAGCACCGCAAGGCACATCTGACGAACTCCGGCTCGTCGGCGAACCTGCTGGCCCTGACCGCATTCACCTCCCACCTGCTGGAGGACCGCCGGCTGAAGCCGGGCGACGAGGTGATCACCGTCGCGGCGGGCTTCCCGACCACCGTCAACCCCATCATCCAGAACGGGCTGGTCCCCGTCTTCGTCGACGTGGAGCTGGGCACCTACAACACCACCGCGGACCGCGTCGCCCAGGCCATCGGGCCCCGCACCCGCGCCATCATGATCGCCCACGCGCTCGGCAACCCGTTCGAGGCCACCGAGATCGCGCAGCTCGCCGAGGAACACGATCTGTACCTGATCGAGGACAACTGCGACGCTGTCGGGTCGACGTACGACGGCAGGCTCACCGGCACTTTCGGCGACCTCACGACCGTCAGCTTCTACCCGGCCCACCACCTGACGATGGGGGAGGGCGGCTGCGTACTGACCTCGAACCTGTCACTGGCGCGGATCGTGGAGTCACTGCGCGACTGGGGCCGTGACTGCTGGTGCGAGCCGGGCGAGACCAACAAGTGCCTCAAGCGGTTCCGATACCAGATGGGCACCCTCCCCGAGGGCTACGACCACAAGTACATCTTCTCCCACGTGGGCTACAACCTGAAGGCCACCGACATCCAGGCCGCACTAGGGCTCACCCAGCTCGACAAGATGGACGAGTTCTGCGCGGCACGCCGCCGCAACTGGCGCCGGCTGCGGGAAGGACTGGAGGGCGTGCCGCACCTGGTGCTTCCCGAGGCCACCCCGCGCAGCGACCCGAGCTGGTTCGGCTTCGCGCTGACGGTGGACCCCCAGGCGCCCTTCACCCGGGCCGCGCTCGTGGACTTCCTGGAGGACCGCAAAATCGGCACGCGACGCCTGTTCGCGGGCAACCTCACCCGCCACCCCGCCTACATGGGCACCGACCACAGGGTGGCGGGCGACCTGACCAACAGCGACATCATCACCGAGCAGACCTTCTGGATCGGCGTCTACCCGGCCCTGACCGACGAGATGCTCGACTACGTCGTCACCTCCGTCAAGGAGTTCGTGGGAGGCAAGGCATGAACCTCCCCACCGTCTCCTCCCGCCCGCCGGGCACCGACGCGCTGCGGCGGCGCGACGACGCGAGACTGCCGCACAGCTTCGCCCGTTCGGCGGCCGCGCGGCAGGGCGCCGCGCTGCGCACCGAGGACGTCCACGACTGGCTCGACGAGCGCCGCCGGGCCAACGGCTTCCAAGTGGACCGGATTCCGTTCGCGGAGCTGGAGGGCTGGTCGTTCGACCCGACGACAGGCAACCTCGCGCACTCCAGCGGGAAGTTCTTCACCGTCGAGGGACTGCGCGTCACCTCCGACGACGGCGACCGCAGCAGCGAGTGGCACCAGCCGATCATCCGTCAGCCGGAGGTCGGCATCCTGGGCATCCTCGTCAAGGAGTTCGACGGGGTGCCCCACTTCCTGATGCAGGCGAAGATGGAGCCCGGCAACCGCAACCTCCTCCAGTTGTCGCCGACCGTGCAGGCCACCCGGAGCAACTACACCAAGGCACACAAGGGCGCCGACGTGCGCTACCTGGAACACTTCGTCGAGGGTCCCGCCCGAGGCCGGGTGCTGACCGATGTGCTCCAGTCCGAGCACGGGTCCTGGTTCTTCCGCAAGAGCAACCGCAACATGCTGGTCGAGGCGGCGGGCGACGTCCCCCCGCACGACGACTTCCGCTGGCTGACCCTCGGCCAGATCGGTGAACTGCTCCGCCAGGACAACGTGGTCAACATGGACGCGCGGACCGTGCTCTCCTGCGCACCGTCCCCCGGCACCGGCACCGGCACCGGCACCGGCACCGACGCCGACACCCTCGCACTGCACTCGGACACCGAGCTGCTGTCCTGGTTCACCTCCCAGCGCTCCGGCCGCCACGTGACGGCCGAACGGGTCCCCCTCTCCGGCATACCGGGCTGGAAGCGCGGTAAGTGGTCCACCGACCACGAGGAGGGGCGCTTCTTCAGAGTCGTGGCGGTGAGCGTGCAGGCAGGCAGCCGCGAGGTCTCCCGCTGGACACAGCCCCTGTTCGAACCGACGGGCCTGGGCGTCACCGCGTTCTTGACCCGCAGGGTCGGCGGGGTCCCGCATGTCCTGGTGCACGCCCGGGCCGAGGGCGGTTTCGCCGACACCGTCGAGCTCGGCCCGACAGTGCAGTACACGCCGTCGAACTACGACCACCTGCCGGCCGCCGACCGGCCCCCCTTCCTCGACCTCGTGCTGAACGCCGACCCGTCGCACATCCGCTACGAGGCCATCCACTCCGAGGAAGGCGGCCGGTTCCTGAACGCCGAGAGCCGGTACCTGTTCGTCGAGGCCGACGAACAGGAAGCACCGCTGGACCCGCCGCCGGGCTACCGGTGGGCCACGCCCAGCCAACTGAGCTCGCTGCTGCGCCACAACCACTACCTCAACGTGCAGGCACGCACCCTGCTGTCCTGCCTGACCACCGGGGCGGTCCACCTCTGATGGAGACCGTACGCATCGGTGTGCTCGGCTGCGCGGCCATCGCGCGCCGCCGCATGCTGCCCGCCATACGGGCCTGCCCCGGCGTGGACCTCGTCGCGGTCGCCAGCCGCGACGGGGCCAAAGCGAAACGGACCGCCGCCGAGTTCGGCTGCCGGGCCGTCACCGGGTACGAGCCGCTCCTGGCCCGCACGGACATCGACGCCGTGTACGTGCCGCTGCCGGCGGCGCTGCACGCGCAGTGGGTGGGGGCGGCCCTGCGCGAGGGCAAACACGTCCTCGCGGAGAAGCCGCTGACCACCGACCCGGAGCACACCCTGGCCCTCGCACTGCTCGCCGGATCGTCAGGTCTCGCGCTGATGGAGAACGTCATGTTCGTCCATCACCCGCAGCACGAGGCGGTGCGGGCCCTGGTCACGGACGGCGCGATCGGGCAACCGCGGGCCTTCCGCGCCGCTTTCACCGTCCCCCGGCTGCCGGACGACGACATCCGCCACGACCCGGCCCTCGGCGGCGGCGCCCTGTTCGACACGGGTGTCTACCCGGTGCGAGCCGCCCTGCACCTGCTGGGCGGCGCCCTGGAGGTCGCCGGCGCGGTGCTCGTACGCGGTGGCCCGGGGAAGGCGGTCGACATCGCGGGAACGGCGCTGCTGCACACCCCCGAAGGGGTGGGCGCCCAGCTGACGTTCGGCCTGGACCACGCCTACCGGTCCGGTTACGAGATCTGCGGCAGCGAGGGCGTCCTCACCGTCGACCGGGCCTTCACCCCACCGGCCGGCGCCCCGCCGCAGATCCGGCTCGAACGGGGCGGTGGAGTCGAGGAGATCCACCTCCCGCCCGACGACCAGGTGCTGCGTACGGTCGCCGCCTTCGCCCAGGCGGTCCGCACCGGTGCCGCACCGGAGCCCGCCGTCCTGTCACAGGCAGCCCTGCTGCACGAGATACGCCGGCGTGCGCCGCTCGGCTGAGAACCGGGGGCGGGCCACCACCCGCCACCGATTCCGTTCCGACCAGGAGAGTTCCCATGGCACCGCTGCCGCCACTTCCCCCCGGCGTCCGCCCGGTCACCCTCGACGCAGCCGGAACACCCCTGTCCGGACTGCTGGCAGTGCCCCGTGGGGTCGCCCACCGCGCGGTGGTCGTCGCCCTGCACGGCAGCGGGATGAGCGCCGGCTACTTCGACAACCGGGCACACCCCGGGCTGTCGCTGCTGACGCTCGGGGCGCAACTGGGCTACACCGTGCTCTCCCTCGACCGGCCCGGGTACGGCGCCTCCGCCCACCACCTGCCCGAAGGCCTGGACCTGGCCGGACAGACGGCGGCCCTCCTCTCGGCGCTGGCCAACTTCGCCGACGGGGCGGGCCGGGGCGCGGGGTTCTTCCTCGTCGCCCACTCCAGCGGCGGCCGGCCGGCCCTGTCCGCCGCCGCGGCCGACACGAACGTCCCCCTGCTCGGAGTGGAGATCTCCGGCCTGGGATGCCGCTTCGCCACCGACAGCAGGGAGCTCCCCGGCAGGGACGGACGCGGCGCCTGGCGCCGCCACTGGGGGGCGTTACGGTTCTACCCGCCGAACGCCCTCCGGCTGAGCGGCGCTCTCGTCACCCCCGTTCCGGTACGGGAGGCACAGGAGATCCTGCTGTGGCCTGACACGTACCCGGAGATCGCCGCCCGGGTGCGGATACCTGTCGGGTTCACGTTCGCCGAACAGGAGCAGTGGTGGCGGCACGACGAGGAAGCGGTGGGCGAGTTGCTCGCCCCGCTGGCAGCGCCGCGTGCGGCGGTCGTCCGGCAGCCTGACGCCGGGCACAACATCTCGCTGGGCTGGGCCGCCCGCACCTACCACCTGCGCACGCTCGCCTTCCTGGAGGAGTGCCTGCTCGCCCGGGACGCCGCGGCCCCCGGGCCGCGGCCGGGCCCGCCGGCGCCGCTCACCGCCGGCACTCTGGTGTCCTGAGGGCCCTCGGTCTCCGGGCCGGTGCCGACCTGCCCGGAGACCCGCAGGGGCGGACGACAACGCCGCCCGGGCGTGGTCCTGACACCGGGAAAAGGCCCCGCGCAAAGCGGAGCGCAATCCTGACGTTAATTGACCTCGGCCTGACATTGGGACGGTTGCGCGGATGTTCGCGATCAGCGGAGACTGAAGGCGATTCCGAGCGGACCGGCCACAGAACATCCCACGCTGTCCACGACGGACATCCCGCGCGACTGCCCTGTAGTCCTGAAATGCCGTCCGGTGCCCTGCACACCTCTACCAAGGACGGAAAGCCGTTGTCCTTACTCGACGAGGAGTCAGATCCCCATGCGTTTCCATCTCATCGGCCCGTTCGAGATCATCACCGATGACGGCAGGTCCTACCGCCCCGGCACCCCGAAGGTCTGTCAGACGCTCGCGCTGCTGCTCACCCGGCCCAACGAGATCGTCACCGCCGAGTGCCTCATCCAGGAACTGTGGGGAGAGCGCCCGCCCCGCAGCGCCGTAACGACCCTGCAGACGTACGTGTACCACGCGCGCCGGATGTTCGTGAACGAGGAACTGGTCCCGCCCGGCCGCTCCATGATCTTCACCAGCCCGCCCGGATACTCGATCCAGGTCGAGGACGACGAGGTCGACATCCGTGTCTTCGAGCAGTTGGTGTCGCTCGCGCGCAACCAGCTCAGCGACGGAAACGCCGTCTCGGCTCTGCGCACCGTGCGGCAGGCGCTGCGCCTGTGGCGCGGCCCCGCCCTGTCGAACTTTCCCGCGGGTGACGTCCTCAACGGGCACATCGTGCACCTGGAGGAGATGCGGATCCGCGCGTACGAGATCCGCATCGAGGCCGAGAACCAGCTCGGCCAGCACCGGGAGTCGATTCCCGAGCTTCGCCGGCTGATCAACGACTATCCGCTCAACGAGTGGTTCCACAGCCGGCTGATCGCCGCACTCGGTGCGGGCGGACGGCGTGCGGAGGCACTGCAGGCCTACCAGAACGTCCGGCGGCTGCTCGCCGACGAACTGGGGCTGGAGCCCTCGCAGGAGCTGAAGCAGCTCCAGAGCCGGCTGCTCAGCCCCGAGCCCGCCGAGGACACTCCGTGGATGCCCTCGCGGGTGCCGCACCGGCCGCTGGTCGCGGTGAAGACGAGCGCCTGAGCCACGCGCCCACCCCGTACATCCACGTCCCCGGTGCCGCCGCTGACGGCACCGGGGACGTGGATGTGCGGGGGCACCGCCGTCCGGTGCCCCCGCACACGCGGGTCAGGTGGCCCGCTCCGCCTCGGCCAGAGTGCGCAGGATCGCGGTCTGCTTGGTGTCCCGCTCACGCACGAGTTCCTCGTACGACTTCGAGCCGTAGGCCCGCTCCGCCTGCTCGATGAGTGACTGGACGGTCTCCTCGTCCATCACCGGGTGCCCCAGTTGCGACCAGCCGCGCTCCAGGCCACTGCCGAGCGTGGTCAGCCACTTGCGCAGACCACCGGTGCCGCCCCCCAGGTGGAAGGCGAGGAACGGGCCGACAGTGGCCCAGCGCAGCCCGATCGAGTGGGTGACCACCTGGTCCAGCTCCTCCAGCGTGACGACACCCTCGCGGACCAGGTGCACCGACTCACGCAGCAGCGCGGACTGCAGCCGGTTGGCGGCGAAGGCCGGGATCGGCTTGTGGAGGACCACCGGCGCCCGGCCCACCGACCGCAGGAACTCCACGGCCTCGCGCACCGCCTCCGTGGAGGTGCGCTCCCCGGCCACCACCTCCACCAGCGGTACTACGTGCGGCGGGTTGAAAGGGTGAGCCACGACCAGCCGGCCGGAATCCGCCATACGCGCCCCCATGTCGTCGGGGTTCAGCGTCGAGGTGGAGGAGAGGACCAGCGCCCCGGCCGGAGCCGCCTTGCCGATCCGCTCGAACAGTTCCTGCTTGAGCGGCAGGTTCTCGGGTGCGTTCTCGACGATGATGTCCGCGTCCGCGACCGCCCGTTCGAGGTCGGGCTCGAACTCCAGCCGTTCGGCGAAGGCCCCCGGGTCCTCGGTCCCCTCGGGGAGGAACGGGGCGAACAGGTCCAGTGCCTCACCGACGACCGTGGGTGCCTCGGAACGTCGGCTGTTGACCCGGACACGCAGGCCGTACCCGAGGAAGAGGGTGATCCAGCCGAGGCCGATCGTGCCCGCGCCGATCACCACGACCGTGCGCTGCTGCTGTGTACTCACTCGTTTGTCTCCGTTCGACTTCGCAAGGGCCTGCTCGGCCGTCAGCGGCACCGCAGTCGCCGCATCCTCGAAGGACGGGCGCGGCACGAGTGCGCCCCGGAGCAGACGGGGTGTCGTCACCGAACCGCTCGGAGACCCCCTCGAGCTGTGCCCGGGCTCCTTCGAGGGCGCCGATGAGCAGCTCGTGCCGCGCCTCCTCGGACAGGAAGGCCCCCCCGGGGGGCCCGCGCCCGCCGGCACCGAGACGCGCCTGAGGGCGGATATCGCGGCAAGCCTGCCCGGGGCCGGTCCACAACCGCTGGAACGCTGCTCGACCCGTCCGGCGACGGACGTCGCTCTGGTGTGCACCTCGACCATCGCTCGATCACGGCGCTCCAGCCTCAGGGCGCCAGGAGCTCCTGGCGCCCTGAGATCCACGACGATACGAGGTGACGATCAGTGAAGGGAATCATTCTGGCCGGGGGCAACGGCACCCGGCTCCACCCCATCACGCTGGGGGTTTCCAAACAGCTGCTGCCCGTCTACGACAAGCCGATGATCTACTACCCGTTGTCGGTGCTCATGCTGGCGGGCATCAGGGACGTACTCATCATCTCCTCCCCCCGGGACCTTCCTCAGTTCCGCGCGGTGCTCGGCGACGGTTCCTCGCTCGGCATCGAGCTGTCGTACGCCTCCCAGACCGAACCGCGCGGACTGGCCGAGGCCTTCACCATCGGCGCGGACCACATCGGGCACGACTCGGTCGCGCTGGTGCTCGGCGACAACATCTTCCACGGCCCGGGATTTTCGCTCCTGCTCCAGGAACACATGCCGCACACCGACGGCGCCCTGCTGTTCGGGTATCCGGTGCGGGACCCGGAGCGGTACGGCGTGGGGGAGGCGGACGAGAACGGGCGGCTGGTCTCCCTGGAGGAGAAGCCGGAGAAGCCCCGCTCCAACCGTGCCATCACGGGACTGTACTTCTACGACAACGACGTGATCTCCATCGCCCGCGGCCTGCGCCCCTCGGCCCGCGGCGAGCTGGAGATCACCGATGTCAACCGCCACTACCTCGCCCGTGGCAAGGCGCACCTGGTCGACCTGGGCCGCGGCTTCACATGGCTCGACACCGGTACGCACGAATCACTGCTCGACGCCGGCCAGTACATCCAGACCCTCGAGAAGCGCCAGGGGCTGCGGATCGCCTGTCTGGAGGAAGTGGCGCTGCGGATGGGGTTCATCGACGCGCAACGGTGTCACGAGCTCGGGGAGCGGCTCGGGAAGTCGGGCTACGGGCAGTACGTCATGGAGATCGCCGACTCGCTGCGGGAGGCGGGTCCCGCGGAGCTCGGCGGTTCCCTCCGGCCGCACTTCGCCGGCCGGGAGTTCCTGCCGGCCATCGTGTGAACGTCCCTTCGAGTCGCTGTCCAGCGCGGTCGGAGACGGTCACCGACCGGCCGCACCAGCAGGAGGTTGCCACCCGTGTCCCGTCGTCGTCTGTTCACCTCCGAGTCCGTGACCGAAGGTCACCCCGACAAGATCGCTGACCAGATCAGCGACACGATTCTCGACGCGCTCCTGCGTGAGGACCCCTCCTCGCGCGTCGCCGTCGAGACACTGATCACCACCGGTCTGGTGCATGTGGCCGGCGAGGTGGACACCAAGGCGTACGCGCCCATCGCCGCCCTGGTGCGGAACAAGATCCTCGAGATCGGCTACGACTCCTCCACCAAAGGTTTCGACGGCGCGTCCTGCGGGGTGTCGGTGTCCATCGGCGCCCAGTCGCCCGATATCGCCCAAGGGGTCGACACAGCCTACGAACAACGCGCCGAAGGCACCGTCGCGGGTGCGGACGGGGACGAGCTCGACAAGCAGGGCGCGGGCGACCAGGGGCTGATGTTCGGCTACGCCTGTGACGAGACGCCCGAGCTGATGCCTCTGCCGATCCACC